>JAYVVY010000170.1:0-8205 GCA_043786575.1 Ilumatobacteraceae bacterium | reverse complement strand
CAGCGACGAGCTGCGCGTGCTGACCGCCGGTGTCGAGATCGACGAATGGGGCAACGTGGTTGTCGACCAGTACGGCCGCACCACTGCGCCGGGGATTTGGGCGCTGGGCGACATCAACGGCCGTCACCAGCTGAAGCACATGGCCAACGGCGAGGCGAAGGCGGTGCACCACAACCTGCTGCATCCCAACGATCTGCACGAGTACGACAACCGGCCGGCACCCCACGCAGTCTTCACCAGCCCGCAGATTGGTGCCGTGGGCGTGACCGAGAAGCAGGCGCTCGCCAGTGGCCAGCCGTACGTCACCATCACACACGCGTTCGGCGACGCCGCCTACGGCTGGGCAATGGAGGACACCACAGGTTTCTGCAAGCTGATCGGCGACCCGCGCACGCGCACCGTGATCGGCGCCCATCTGATGGGCTACCAGGCCTCGGTACTGGTGCAGCTGCTGGTGCAGGGCATGCATCTGGGCAACACCGCCGACGAGATGGCCACTGGGCAAGTGTGGATTCACCCCGCCCTCTGCGAGGTCGTGGAACAGGCGCTGTTGAAGCTGATCGAAGCTTTCGACAGCCACACGTGGCCCGCCTGACGGTCACACCCAGCTCTTACTTTCTGTCGGTTTGCCCCTTACCTGTAGGGCGCATCATGTTCCTCGCCACCCCGCACCGAAGGAAACGTGATGAACAAGAAAATGGTAACTGCTGGTCTCGCCGCTGGTCTTCTCGCTGGCACCGGAGCTGGACTGATCCTCCAAATGTCGGGCTCGGCCGGTGCCGCCGGCTCCGCGATCACGGCCACCACGGATCCGACCGACACGGCTACTGAAACGGCAACTGACTCGGCAACTGATGCAGCCCGCGCGGCGGATCAGTCGACCCGCCTTCAGGAAGTGCTCAAGGCGCTCGTCGACGACGGCACCCTCACCCAGGCCCAGGCCGACAGCGTCGTTGAGACGTTGGTGGCGGCTGGCCCGATGGGCGGCGACCACGGTGGTCGCGGTGGTCCCCGCAGCGGCGGCCCTGGCCTCAGCGTCGTCGCCACCACGCTGGGAATGACCGAAGCCGAAGTTCGTGATGCCATCTCCAATGGTCAGACCCTGGCTCAACTGGCAGAGGCCAAGGGCTCGTCGGCTCAGGCATTGATCGACGCCATCCTCGCCGAGCACAAGGCGCACCTCGACGACGAGGTCGCCACTGGCGAGCACACCCAGGCCGAAGCTGATGCCAAGCTGGCGGAGGCGACCACCCGGGTCACCGACTTCGTCAACAACACGGCTGCTCCTCAGATGATGGGTCCCGGCGGCCACGGCCCCCGCGGCGGTGCGCCTGACGGCGACGCTCCGACTGACAACGCCGAGGCAACTGCCACGACGTGATCCGTCACCAGAACGTCGTACGATCGGCCGGAGCGGCTTCCTCCCCTCGCTCCGGCCGATCCGACGTTTTCGCCCCACCACCGAGATTTACGAAATGAAAGTTTGGCAATGAGCGGACGCATTCTGATTGCAGATGACGACAGGGCAATCCGTGAAGCCCTTTCGCGTGCGCTCACCCTGGAGGGCTACGACGTGGTGAAAGCCCCCGACGGAGCTCAGGCGCTGAGCCTCATCGAAAGCACCAAGCCCGATGTAGCGGTGCTGGACGTGATGATGCCCAACGTCGATGGCCTCACCGTCTGTCGCGTGTTGCGGGCCGAACGCAACCGCATCCCGGTACTGATGCTCACCGCGCGCACCGAAACCCCCGATCGTGTGGCCGGTCTCGACGCCGGCGCCGACGACTACCTGGCCAAGCCGTTCGATCTCGACGAGCTACTCGCGCGGATTCGGGCGTTGCTGCGCCGGGCGCGGCCCGATGACGAGGCCGTCGGCGAACCGCTACAACTCGATGACTTGCGCATCGACCCGACGGCGCGACGAGTGTGGCGCGGCCAGCGCGAGGTCGAGCTCTCCAAGACCGAGTTCGACCTGCTGGAACTCCTCATTCGCAACCAGGGAATCGTGCTGGAACACAGCACCATCTACGACCGCATCTGGGGCTACGACTTCGGCCCCGACTCCAAGAACCTTGCCGTCTACATCTCCTACCTGCGCCGCAAGCTGGAAGGCCAAGGCGATAGCAAACTGATCCACACCGTTCGCGGAGTGGGTTACACGGTGCGTGTCGGGTGAGCCTGCGGCTCAAGATCGTGCTCGCGCTCACACTGTTGGCGTCGGGCGCAACTGCAGCCATCGGCATCGTGTCGTACACGACCACCCGTCACGAGCTGCAAGAGACCGTCGATCGATCGCTCGACGATGCAGCCGGTCAATTTCAACGAACTCCCGGGATCGGCGACGTCGATGGTGATGGTGACAACGGCCTCCCGCCGATCGGCGGGCCGATCAACTATCCGGGCCGCGATCGTCCTCGCAGCTTCGAGCAGGTGCTGTACCAAAAGCTCGATACGGACGGCAACGTGCTGGCGTCGGGTCAGACAGACGAGTTGCCGGTGAGCGACGCCGATCTCGTGGTCGCCGCCAGCACCTACCCAAATGCGAGCGCGCGGTTCGACGTCACCATCGACGGTGAGTCCTACCGCATGCTCACGGTCAAGTCGGAGAGAGGCGCTGTTCAGTTGGCGCGGTCGCTGAAGGAGAGCCAACGGTCGCTGGAACGCATTCTGCGCAGCACTCTCGTCGCGGTGATCGTCGTTGCGCTGCTCTCCGCATTGCTCGGCTTGCTGATCGCCCAGCAGGTCACCCGCCGGCTGCTCAGGCTCACAACGGTTGCCGGCGAGGTGGCGCAAACCGGCCGGCTGGATGTGGATGTGCCAGTTGATGGTGGCGACGAGACCGGCCAGTTGGGCCGCGCCTTCAGCGCCATGCTGGCTGCGCTACAGGCCAGCAAGAGCGAGCAGCATCAGTTGGTGCAAGACGCCAGCCACGAGCTGCGCACGCCGCTGACCAGCCTGCGCACGAATGTCGCAGTACTTCGGCGTCGCTACGACCAGTTGCCGATTGATTCACGAGACCAACTGCTGGCCGATATGGACAGCGAGACACGTGAACTCACCGACCTGGTCAACGAACTCGTTGAGTTGGCCACCGACCGTCGCGACGATGAACCGATGCAGCCCGTTCGTCTCGCGGATGTTGCCGAACGGGCGGCGGCGAGAGCACGTCGCCGCTTCGGTCGCGACGTGGTGTTGACGGCCGACGACAGCCTCGTCGATGGTCGGCCCAATGGTCTGGAGCGAGCGATCCAGAACCTGATCGACAACGCCTGCAAGTTCGCGCCCGATGGCCCCATCGAGGTTTCCATCAGCGTTGGCACTGTCCTTGTTCGCGATCATGGTCCCGGCCTCGTCGAATCAGACATCCCGCACCTGTTCGACCGCTTCTACCGGTCCGTCGAAATGCGCAGCCAACCTGGCTCTGGCCTCGGCCTGTCGATCGTGAAGTCGGTGGTCGAGGGACACGGTGGCACAGTGTTTGCCCACAACGCGGGGGCCGGCGACGGTGGTGCCGAGCTGGGCTTCACGTTGCCACTCTCGTGAAAGTTGGGGCTGTACAAGCCCTGCAGCATCTTGTAACATTGTTATTATGACGACTACGGAGAACCCCTATCTCGTTGGCAATTATGCCCCGGTGGCCGACGAGGTCACCGCGTTCGAGCTGCCGGTGATCGGTGAGATTCCCACCGAGCTTGCCGGGCGGTATCTGCGCAACGGGCCGAACCCGATGAGCGAAGTCGACGCCAGCACGCACCACTGGTTTGTCGGCGACGGCATGGTGCACGGTGTGCGCCTGCTCGACGGCAAGGCCGAGTGGTATCGCAACCGTTATGTCGGCAGTAGCGGTCTCAGCCAGCGACGTGGCCAGCCCGACATCCCTGGGCACAACTGGAACGACAGCCCGGGTGGGCCCAACACCAACGTTGGGGGCTTCGCGGGCACAACATGGGCGATGGTCGAAGCCGGGGGTTGCCCCGTCGAGATGACCTACGAGCTGGAGACCGTTGCACGCAACGACTTCTTCGGCACGCTGCCCGGCGCCTTCACCGCCCACCCGAAGGTCGATGCCGATACGGGCGAGATGCATGCGGTTGTCTACGCCCTGCCGCAGTGGATGGATCATGTGCAGTACGTCGTCGTGGGCACCGATGGCCGCGTCCGGCGCACCGTCGACATCCCCGTCAACGACGGGCCGATGGTGCACGACATGTCGCTGACCCACAAATACGCCATCGTCTACGACATGCCCGTCACGTTGAACATCGAGATGGCGATGGAGGGCCGCTTCCCGTTCAAGTGGAACCCGGGTCATGGCAGCCGCCTTGGTTTCCTGCCCCGCGAGGGCGCGGCCGCCGACATCGTGTGGGTCGACGTACCGATCAGTTACGTCTTTCACCCGATGAACGCGTACGACCAGGCCGATGGCAGCGTCGTCATCGACCTCTGCGTCTACGACACAATGTTCGATCACGACGTGCGCGGTCCCTTCGGTGACAACTTCGCCCGCTTCGAGCGGTGGGTGGTCAACCCAATCACCCGCACATGCAGCACGACGGTGATCGACAGCAGTTGGGTCGAGTTCCCGCGCCACCGCGGTTCGCTCACCGGCAAGCCCTACCGCTACGGCTACTGCGCCAGCCCCAGCCTGGAGGCTGGCTGGCCAACGTTGAAGTTCGACCTGCACACCGGCGAGAAGTCGGTGTTCGACCACGGCCCCGGCCGCAGCGGCGGCGAGCCCGTGTTTGTTGCGCGTCAGGGCAGCACCGAGGAAGACGACGGCTGGTTGGTCACGATGGTGCACGACGTGCCTGAGGGGACGGCCGAATTAGTCATTCTCGACGCGCAGGATTTCAACCGTCCGGCGGTTGCAAGGGTGCAGCTACCGCAGCGTGTGCCGTACGGCTTCCACGGCAACTGGGTCAGCGACCGCAGCGTCCCGCCGCCAGCCTGAGCTGGCACCGCGTCGACGAGACCGCGTCATGCCCAGCGGTCTGGCAACCTAGCGGGCATGACGATCGACATCGAATCGGTGATGGCCTCCCTCACGCTGGAGCAGAAAGTAAGCCTGCTCGCGGGGCATGACAACTGGCATAGCAAGGCGTTGCCGGGTGTGCCCGCGATGCGAATGAGCGATGGTCCCGCCGGGGTGCGCGGCACCTCGTGGACGGGGCCGGCTTCGGCGTCGTTTCCGTGCGGCACCGCGCTGGGGGCCACCTTCGACCCATCGCTGGTCGAGGAGGTCGGCGCCGCGCTCGGTGAGGAAGCTCGGTCGAAAGGCGCTCACGTGCTGCTCGCCCCAACCGTCAACCTGCATCGCACCCCCATCGGCGGTCGCAACTTCGAGTGCATGAGCGAGGACCCGGTACTGACGGCCCGCATCGCGGTCGGGTACATCCGTGGCGTGCAGCAACATCATGTCGCGTGCTGCGTGAAGCACTTCGTCGGCAACGACACCGAATTCGAGCGGCACACCATCTCCAGCGAGATCGATGAAGTCACGTTGCGTGAGGTCTACCTCGTGCCCTTCGAACGGGCCGTGCAGCGGGTGGCGGAGGGCGGCGCCGACGTCCGCTCGCTGATGAGTTCGTACAACCGGGTCAACGGTGTGTACGCCAGCGAGCATCGTGAGTTGCTGCGTGGCGTGTTGCGCGACGAGTGGGGTTTCGATGGCGCGGTGATCAGCGACTGGTTCGGCACGCACACGGCTGCCGAATCTCTGGAAGCGAGCCTCGATCTGGAGATGCCCGGCCCGCCGCGCGAGCGGGGTGACAAGCTGCTGGCCGCCGTACAGAACGGCGAGACCACCGAGGCGCGTGTCGACGAAGCGGTGCGACGCCTGCTGCACCTGTTCGTGTGGTCGGGGGTTGGCGACATCGACGAAACGGAACGCACAGCAGATTCCGATGCCACGCGTGACGTCATCCGTCGAGCCGCCATCGCGGGTACCGTCCTGCTCAAGAACGACGGCCTGCTGCCGCTGGCGGCGCACGCCAACGTTGCACTGCTGGGCCCGAATGCGGAGCGTGGTCAGGTGCAGGGCGGTGGCAGCGCCCGGGTGCGTACTACTCGTCCATCAATGCCCCTGGCGGCGCTACAGCAGCGTGGCATTGCGGTGGTGCACGAGGCCGGCTGCCGTATCGACAAGCGGCTGCCAGCGATGAGGGGCGAGTTTCGTGTGCGCTACACCGGCACCGACGGTGCCACCGGCGACGAGATCACCGATCGCCTCAGCTTCATCTGGATGGACGACCCGGCGCCCGGTGTCAGCGTGGCGGCGTTCGGCGTGTCGGTCAACGGATCGTTCGTTCCCGACGTCACGGGCGACTGGCAGGTCAGCCTGACGGTCGTGGGTTCCGCGGTGCTGCGCATTGACGGCGAGATCGTGGTCGACCTGACGGTGCCGCAAAACGGTGGAGCCTTCTTCGGTCTGGGCAACAACGAGATCCGTGTGCCGCTGGCCTGCGAGGCCGGCATCCGCCGCGAGGTGAACGTGGAGATCGTGGTGGAGGAGCGTTCTCAGCTGCGCGGACTGATTGTCGGCGCCGAGCCGCCCGCCAGCGGCAACGCGATGGACGCAGCCGTCGCCGCGGCTGCCGACGCAGAGGTGGCGGTCGTGATCATCGGCACCAACGCCGACTGGGAAACCGAAGGCGAGGACCGCACGCACATGGATTTGCCCGGCGCGCAGGACGAGCTCGTCCGACGTGTCGCTGCCGTCAACCGGCGCACGGTCGTCGTCATCAACTCCGGCTCGCCAGTCTCGATGCCTTGGCTCGCCGACGTTGCCGCAGTGATGCAGGTCTGGTTCCCCGGCGAAGCGTTCGGCGAAGCGCTTGCCGACATGCTGTACGGTCTCGCAGAGCCTGGTGGCCGCCTGCCGCTGACGATTCCCAAGCAGCTTTGCGACACGCCCGCCTTTCCGTATTACCCCGGCAGCGATGGTAGGGCCGAGTACGGCGAGGGCCTGCTCATTGGGCACCGCTGGTACGACGCGCAGGGCATCGAGCCGGCCTTCGCCTTCGGGTTCGGGCTGGGCTACACCGCGTGGGAAATGGGTGACGCGACCGTCAGTGGTGACATTTCAACGGGCGTCACAGTCACCGTACCGGTGCGCAACACCGGCCCCCGCGCGGGCAGTACCGTTGTGCAGTGCTACATCGAGCCGGCGGTTGCGGAACCCGGTCGGCCGGTTCGCACGCTGCAGGGTTTTGCTCGTGTGAACGCCGGGGCCGGGGACGCCGGCGTTGCCACCATCGAACTCGACGAGCGCGCGTTCAGTCGCTGGGATTCGACGGCGCACAGCTGGGCTGTCACACCGGGCGACTACCGCGTGCTGCTGGGCTGGTCATCGCGTGACCTCAGCCAGGTAGGCGTGAGTCGTGCACCCGCACTGGGGTGACAGGCACGAACTGCAAGCCACCACCCACCGAGAATGTGCCCATGACGTCAACGGCAAGGTGCATCGGGCTGGACATGTAGACGCAGAACGTTCCGTCAGCCCCAACCGGCACGATCGCCATGTTGGCCACGGCGGCGCCCACGACCGCGTTCAGGTTGGATTGCGACTGTGGGCCAGCCGCAAGGCTGGAGCAGGCGTTGGCGGTCACATATCCTGCGCCTTGCGCATCCACTGATGTCAGGTTGACGACGACGGCATTGGCGCCAGCGGGAGCCTTCACACGAACGATGCTGCCGGCAGCGTTGCGTTGCGCACAGCGCTGGACCAATGTGATGGGATCAGCCCAACAGCCTCTGGTGTCGAGCAACCGCGCGGGCGTCTGCGCCGTGAACCCAAGACTGCCATCGGTGTAGGGCCCGAAGTACCCCTGGACGTCAATGATCTCGTGCAGGGCATTGGGTGAGTACGTGCAGAATTCGGCGCCGGCAGCAGTCGCCGCCGAGGGGGTCACCACAAAGTTGGCAACCGTGTCATTACCGGTGAAGTTGACGATGCTGCGGGTCTGCGGTCCGGGCACCAGGGAACTACAGGTGTCAGCGGTGACATAACCGGTGCCGACGCCGCCAACCGCAGTGATGTTCGCCACGGTGGCAACAGCGCCCGCCGGCGCCGCGGCGGTGTTGCGCAACTCGGTACCTGCCGGAATCGGGCCGAGACCCTGGCAACCGGCGTCGGGCAGGCAGATTGGCCGGGTTCGGGTATCGGTACTGCGGACAGGCGCGATGGGCAGGAAGTAGTTGCCGGTA
>JAYVVY010000169.1:0-6809 GCA_043786575.1 Ilumatobacteraceae bacterium | reverse complement strand
TACCACAGTCACCGGCGCCGAGCAATCGCCGGCAGCCGACGCCGCGCTGGTGGCCCAGCTCGTCGCCAGCATGGACGTGCACGATGTCTTCGACGAACTGAACGCGGCGTACCACCGCACGGTCGCCATCAGCGTGCCGGCTGGCAAGGTGCTGGCCGAGCCCGTCGTCATCACCCATCACATCGAGGGCGACGGTGTTGCGCTCTACCCACGGCTGGTCATCCATGCCGGCGCCGACAGCGAGTTCACCGTCGTCGAGCGCTTCGAGAGCGCCGACGACACCGAGGCGTTGGTCGTGCCCCGCCTGGTGGTGCATGCTTCGCAGGCCGCCCGGGTCTCGTATCTGGGCATCAACCTGTTGGGCACCAAGGTCTGGCAGCTGGGCCACCAGCAGGCCACCGGCGAGCGCGACAGCACCACCCTGCTGGCCACGGTTGCGCTGGGGGGCGACTATGCCCGGGTGCGCACCGATGCCCGCGTGGTTGGCCAAGGCGCCACCACCAAGCAGGTGGCGCTCTACTACGCCGATGGCAACCAGATGCACGACTTTCGCACCCTGCAAGACCACATTGCGCCCAAGACGTACAGCGACCTGCTGTTCAAAGGCGCCGTGCAGGACACCGCGAAGAGTGTGTACACCGGGCTGATTCGAATTCGTGAGGAGGCGAAGGGTTCGGTTGCCTACCAGACCAACCGCAACCTGACGCTCAGCGAGGGCGCGTGGGCCGAAAGCGTTCCGAACCTGGACATCAGGACCAACGACGTCAAGTGCAGCCACGCCAGCACGGTCGGCCCGGTCGATGAAGAGCAGCGCTTCTATCTCGAGAGCCGCGGCATCCCGCCCGAAGTCGCGCAGCGGCTCGTGGTCTTGGGTTTCTTCGACGACGTGCTCAGCCTGCTGCCGGCGTCGTTGCAGGGCCACGGCAATCTGCGCGCCGATCTTCGGGCACGCGTTGCCTCCAAGTTGCAGGCGGCGTCATGAGCACCATCGTGTGTGCGTTCGACGCCCTCGCGCCCGGCAGCGCTACCCGCTTCGATGTCGACGGTGTTGCGGTCGCGGTCGTTCGTATCGGTGACGATGTCTACGCCATCGGCGACGTGTGCAGCCACGGCGAAGTGTCGCTCAGCGAGGGTGAAGTGCTGTGCGACGAGAAGGAGCTGGAGTGCTGGAAGCACGGCAGCTCGTTCAGCCTCGTAACCGGCCAGCCCCAGACCCTGCCCGCCACCCGCCCAGTGCCCGTGTTCGTCGCTCGAATTGTGGATGGCAACGTCGAGATCGGCATCGAGAACTACATGGAGACCGCATCATGAGCACCCTCGAGATCAAAGGCCTCGTTGCCTCGGTTGCTGGCAAGCAAATCCTCAACGGCATCGACCTGGTCGTGCGTTCCGGCGAAGTGCACGCGGTGATGGGCCCCAACGGCGCCGGCAAGAGCACGCTCAGCGCCGTGATCATGGGCAAGCCGGGCTACGAAGTTCATTCTGGTGAAGTGCTGTTGGATGGCGTCGACCTGCTGGCACTGCCCGCATGGCAGCGGGCGCAGGCCGGCATGCACCTGGTGATGCAGTACCCAAGCGAAGTTCCTGGTGTCGGCCTCACCGACATGCTCGCCGAGGCGTACCGCGCCCGCGGCCGCAGCACCGACGGCCTTGCCGAGGAGATCACCGCCGAGGCGGAGCGCATCAACTTCCCGGTCGCGCTGCTGGATCGTTCGCTCAACGTCGACCTGTCCGGTGGCGAGAAGAAGCGCAACGAAACGTTGCAGTTGGCCTTGCTGGCGCCGAAGATTGCGATTCTCGACGAGCTGGATAGCGGCCTCGACATCGATGCGCTGCGCGATTGTGCTCGCCGTGTCGAGGACGCGACCAACGAGTCGAGCGAAGGCCACGAGCCGTTGGGTGTGCTGGCGATTACTCACTACAACAGGCTGCTCGCCGAGCTACATCCCGACCACGTGCACATCCTGGTCAAGGGTCGCATCGTCGCCAGCGGCGGGCCCGAGTTGGCCGATCAGCTCGAAACCGACGGCTACGAAGCGTTCACCGGAGGCGAACTCGAGGGTGCCGCGGCCGCGGCACCGAAGAGTTCCCTCGATGACCTGTTCGCTCTCTGATCCGATGAGCTGGGCGGAGACTCCTACCAGTCTTGAGCGCACGTTCGTCTTTCGCGACTTCGCCGAGGCGTTCGCATTTATGACTCGGGTGGCCGCGGTCGCAGAGGCGATGGATCACCACCCAGACATGTCGATTGCATGGAACAAGGTCACGCTGCGCCTGACAACGCACAGCGCCGGTAGCACCATCACCACGCTCGATCACCAGCTGGCATCGCGCGTCGATGCCGTTGCGGATGTCTGAACCACACACGTCTGAACCGTCGCACCCCAAAGTCGCCCGCGTGATCGACGCTGCAGGGGTGTGGGTGAACGGCTCGTAGCCTCTGCGCATGTCATTCGACCCCGCCTCCGGTCTCGATCTCGACAGTGTGTCCACGAGGCACGAGTTGTACCTGCAGCGGTTGGCAAACACTCGGCGATTCATGGCGTCGCTCGACGTTCCCGTTGCCTTGCTGCGCGATCCGTTCAACGTCCGGTACATCACTGGAGCGACGAACATGACGGTCTTCAATCTGTGTGTGCCCGCCCGGTACCTGCTGGTGCTCGCCGAGGGGCCGGTGATGCTGTTCGACTATCTCGGGGGTGAGCACCTGTCGGCGGGGTTGCCGACCATCGATGAGGTCCGCACCGCGCATGGCCTGAGTCATGTGAGTAGCAACGGTTTCGCTGCCGCCGAGTCTGCTGCAATGGCCGGTGAGATCGCGTCGCTCGTCCGGGAGCACTGTGGTGATATCGGAACGCTCGCCGTGGACAGTTTCCCGTTCGCTGCGGTGGATGCCCTGCGTGCAGAGGGCTTTGTGATCACTGACGCCGATGTGCTGATGAGCCGCACGAGGCGAGTGAAGCTGCCACTCGAGATCGCCTACATGCGCGAAGCGATGCGCCGGACTGTGGGTGCGGTCCGGCAGATGGAGGCTGAACTCCGCCCTGGTCTGACCGAGAACGAGGTCTGGAGCCGTTTCGTCGGAGCGCTCATGGCGGGGCACGGCGAACTGGTCTCGACCCGACTGCTCGAGAGTGGTCCGAACACGTTTCCCTACTTCCAGGAGTGCGGTACCCGGGTGATCGAGGACGGTGACCTGGTCTGCCTCGACACTGACGCGATTGCGTTCGAGAGCTGTTCGGTCGACTTCTCCCGCACCTTCCTGGCGGGGGACGGTCCGGGTCGTCCGGCGCAGCGAGAGCTCTATCGGCGCGCGCACGAACAACTGATGCACAATGTCTCGCTGATTGGTCCGGGTGCGGCGTTCGAGGACGTGGCTCGCGGCGCCTGGCCGGTTCCGGAGGAACATCGGTCGAGTCGCTACTACTGCATCGGTCATGGTCTCGGCATGATCGGTGAGTATCCCAACCTCCCGTTCCACACGCCTGGTGTGCCGTACCCGTTGGACGACGCTTTCGAGCCGGGCATGGTCTTTTGTGTGGAGAGCTACATCGGCTCCGCCAGCAGCGGGCAGGGAGTGAAACTGGAGGACCAACTCCTGGTCACCGAGACCGGCGTCGAGATCATGAACGACTACCCATTCGAGAAGCGGCTGCTGTCTCTCTAGCCACTTCGTCGGGAAGCACCCGCTGGGGCTGGTGGCCGAGCCGTCAGGTGTCACAAGCAACCTCCGAGTCAGCGTTCGGCCAGTTCAACCCTGTGCCCATAATCACCGACCCGAACCTGCCGCAGTGATGGTTGCCTGACGTCAGGACGGGTCGAGGCGGAGCACTCTGGAGACGCTCTGGGGCTCGAATCCATGGCGCTTGTAGACCTCTGGGCTCCTTCGTTGGCCGCGTAGCTGTCGACGTGTACCTCGGCGCAGCCCTGAGCGCGGGCCCAGGAGATGAAGCTTTCAGCGAGTAGTCCGCCGATTCCTGAATCGCGATATCCGACGTCGACGTACATGCTGCGCAGCACGCCGAAGGTATACGGGAGGCGAGTCGGCGACAACTGTCCGAGGTAGCCAACGGCGTGACCGACCACTGCTGTTCCCGCCCGTGCGACCAACACGAGGGCCGATGGAGTGACGAGGAGACGCTCGAAGTCCTGCCGGCCTTCTCGCTCCGGCCACGTCAGGTCTGCGAAGCGCTCGTGTCGGCCGGCATCTTCGCGGAACAGTCCGATCTCGAGGTCGACCAGCCGGTCGAGGTCTCCGTACCGCGCAGTCTCCACAATGGTCATCAAGCAGACCGTACTTCCGTAGTCGTACACTTCTGGCGTGGAGCCGTTGCCAGTAATCGAGGACAGTCGAGGTGTTGACATCAGTCAGATCCGTCGGCAGTTGCGGCTGTCCGTTGAGGACCGTGTACGACACATGGTCGAAGTGACCAACACGTTGATGGACCTAAGGGCGAATGTCAGGTTCGTCGATGTTTCGCTGCCGAAGTGAAGTTTGATCCAGTTGAGATTTGTGCTGCGCTAGCGGCCGAGGGCGTCGAGTTTGTCGTTCTTGGCGGGTTTGCCGCGGTCATCCACGGCTCCTCGTTGCCGACGGAGGACGTTGACGTTATTCCGTCTCGGGAGTGGTCGAATCTAGAGCGCCTTGCGCGTGCCCTGACGAGCCTTGACGCGAGGATCCGCACATCCGGCGAGGCGATTGCAACCAATTTGGACGCGGCATTCATCGCGAACATGCCATTGATGTTGAATCTGGTGACCAAGTTCGGCGATCTTGATCTGACGTTCGCACCGGCTGGCCTTCTGTCAGATTTCGACTCCTGGAGCACTGGCTCTCGCCCAGCAAAGCTTCGTGAGGGCTTGGTTGTTCAAGTCGCGGCCTTGCAGGACATCATCGACTCGAAGACGGCTGCCAACCGGCCGAAGGACCAGATGGCACTGCCGTATTTGGAGGCGCTGCGCGACCAGATTGGCACTGTGTAGCTGTCAATCTTGGTGGCGCCAGGCGGTGGAGTCGCGGCCCAGTTCGGCGTAACGCTTCACGATCCACACCGGCACTTCCATTGGTTCGCCGTTGCGGATACCGGTGACCTGGGCGCCGTCCTCCGCCCAGATGTGGCACGTATTCAGGTTGGTGGCCACGGCTCGCATGCGGGCCTCGGCGGTGGAGAAGTCGGGTGCCTCGCCATCTCCTCCGCCATCTCGTGCGGCCGCCATGCGGAACGACCACATCGACTGAATCGCCACCGGCGCCATTGCCTGCAACAGCGCCGTCGTGTGCGTGCACCCGCGTGGCCCGCCGAACAACTCGCGCACCTTGTGGGTGAACCCTCGTGCGATGGAGAGGCCGACCAGCTTCTGATAGTGGTCCTCGATCTCGCGGCAGTGCTGATGCGGGTGCATCTCCATCACAGCCTTGGCCGCCACGATCTCGAGTGAGGGGACTGCAATTTCCAAGTCGACGATCATGTGATGAATGGTCAGCGGCTCGGGGTCGTCGGCTACGTAGAGGCCCGGGGGCTTCTGGTCGCGTACGGCGCCACGCAGCAGCAGGGTGCTGCTGTCCTTGCGATACGCGCGCACGACGTACGCACGCTCGTGAATCAGCTCGCTCTCTGGGTCGACGCCTTCTGGATGGGGAACGATGTCGTCGAAGAACTCATGCATACGCCAATCGACTGTAAGACCTGCAAGCCCCGGCGCTACGACCGCAGCTGTGTGTACGTGGGGCCGTACGCCAGGTACTGTCGGCAGTCGTGGGACGCGAGCGCACAGATGAATGACGCCGTGCCGTTGAACGACGCCGTACAGATGAATGACGCCGAGCCGTTGAACGACCTTGAACTGTTGTCGGCGTACGAACCGATCGTGCGCTTCAACACGGGTGAGCTGTTCTTCCCGGCGGCGGTGGAGGACTACGTCGCCTGCTGTGACCTGATGGAGCGCGTCGCTGGCCAGTCGCCGAACGTGGTGGTGCCGCGCGGTGAGCTGACGCTGGACCGCCTCGCCGAGGTTGGGGCGGCGCATCCAGGGACTGGTATGTACCTGCGGCTGGTCGACGAGCCCTTCTCGCGGGCCAAGACAACGCTCTGGCGTCACCGATCGGACCGGCCAAGGTTTCGCCATGCCAGCCGTTTGGCTCGAGTCGGTGTGCTGAGCCGAGTCGTCGATGCCCTTGCACGGATCAGCCTGCTGTTCCGTGGCAAGGTCGCCAAGGGCACGGAGGCAGCAGCGGAAACGCTCTATCGCGAACAGATGCGCACCGAGCACCATCCGTACTACGGGCGTGTCGTGCGAGCAGGCGGCTACATCGCCTTGCAGTACTGGATGTTCTACCCGTTCAATGACTGGCGCAGCCGTATCTACGGTGTCAACGACCATGAGGCCGATTGGGAGCAGGTGGTGGTGTATCTCGCGGGGCAAACCGAGGGTCCGCCGGTGCCGGCCTGGGTCGTGTTTTCTGCCCACGACGAGACCGGTGACGACTTGCGTCGTCGCTGGGACGACCCCGACCTCACGCGCGTCGGCAACCATCCAGTCGTCCATGCCGGATTGGGTTCGCACAGCGGCGCGTACCTCAAGGGGGAATACCTCACCAGCTTCGACCCGCCCGCGTTCAAGCGTTTCATCCGCTTCAGTCGCAAGGTCAACCGGCTACTACTGCCATGGACGCGTGGTAAGGCTCAGGCGGGCGTGGGGATCCCCTACATCGACTACGCGCGAGGTGACGGATTGTCGGTCGGCCCGGGCCAGGACCGAGAGTGGTCGCCCGTACTGATCGACGACGAGACGCCGTGGGTGTTCCACTA
>JAYVVY010000168.1:0-9057 GCA_043786575.1 Ilumatobacteraceae bacterium | reverse complement strand
CCGAGCAGCCGGCCGCTCGCACGCAGAGCGGCGATGCCGTTCAGGATGCGATTTCGCATTTCCTCCGGGCCGCACGCATGGATCTGCGCCGCCCCGGGTTGCTTACCGAAGCCGACAACCGCCATCTTCGTGCAGCCCGATTCGATGGGGCCTTTGAAACAGGTATGCGGCTTGATGCGATTGACCGGGAAGATGCGGTCCGCGCCAGCCGCGTGCAGGTCGAGATATAGCGGCATGCCGTCGTGTGTGCGGGCGACTTCCACGGTCTCCATGGTCGTTCGAATCTCGGCGCCGATGGCTGCTTCGGTCATGCCCAGGCTCTCCAACATCTTGCGCTGGCCTTCGGCTTTGGCACCGCCGTGGCTGCCCATCGCGGGCACCACAAACGGCTCGGCGCCAAGCGCCCGCAGCCCGCGGATGGTGCCACGGATGAGCGCCACGCGGTCAGTCAGCCCACGGCTGCCGCCACCAACGGCGACGGTCATCCCTGGCGTGACGGAGCCTGCGAGACGCGCGACCACGTCATCGTGCGCGGCAGTTTCCACGTCGGCAATCGGCTCGGTGTGCGGCAGCGCGAGGCGCACCTCGGTCAGCGCCGGCACCTTCAGATCTGGGTGGAACGGGAGCTCCACCCCCTGCACGATTTCGTCCCAGTTCACGCGGCCACCGTACCCCGGCACGACCTGACCTGCCGAACGACCGGAACGGCGGAACTACTCGATGATCATCGTGTCGGTGGCGGTGCGGCCGAACGTCTCCGGTGCGTACATCTCCTCGGCCCGAGTCGGCGGCACCACAAACGTGCCGGGTGTCGTCGCCCGGGCAACATACGAGTAGGTGTAGGTACCCGCAGGCAGCAGGGTGGCGAATGCTTCGGTACGGTCATCGCGGAGCTGCTCGTGCTCGAACCAGCGACCCCACCAGCCCTCGCAACAGGCCCGGGACGTGGCGCCGCCCTCGACATCGGTTGGCTCGGCGGGCACCGCCTGCGTGACCACGAGCGACGGGTTGAGGCTTTCCAAACCGGCCGGCAGCGGGTCCACCACGGCGACGTGTGTGCGCTGGCTCTCGGCCACCATCGTCAGCGTGACACGCACGCGGGCTCCGGCCTTCACATGCCACGTGCCATCGGTATCGCGAGAAACATCCGCCGGGTCGTCGACGGCGCCGTACACCCGGTCCACGACGAAACCCCGATCGAGTGCGTCCAACTGAAGGTCGGCTGGCGCGTAACGCAGGCCGATGCGGTAGTACATGCGGCCGCTGCCGTCCTTCGCCAACACCAGGTCGCTGTCACCAGCGTCAATCAACTCACCGGTGGGAATCGTGATGGTCGCACGGTCGGTCTCGCGACCTTGGAACGTGTGCTCGCCGGCGAACTGGTCGCCCAGCCACACCCGTGCCACGAAATCGGGGGTCTGCGCCTCGTAGGTGTCGAAGTAGGACTTCAGCGCCAGCAGGATGAACGAGTTTTCCTGCACGTTGTTCCAGCGGCCCTTGACCTTGTTGGCCAACAGCCCGGCGACCACCTTCGGGATCAAATCACTGTCCGGCGCATTGGCAATCAGCGAGTCCAACACGATGCCGTCGGTGCGGCGATCGCTCTGCATGATCAAGTACGAGCTGTCGCCGTAGGTGGTGGTGAAGTTGGCGGCCCCTGCCGTCTCGACGGCACGGTTGTTCAGCGTGCGCTCTATCTCGGCATGCATACCTCCGTCGTCGATCACGGTCCACAGCCACGCCATCGCATCGACAGCGATGTCGTCGCGGTGGTCGTCGTACAGACGCTCAGCCTTGCCCGCATCACGGTCGCCTGCGAGGTTCCGCACCCACAGCGCGTACGAGCTGACCGCCACCCGTTCCTGCGGGCCATAGTACGAGGGGAAGTGCGACTCGATGTCGGCGATGTAGGCGAGTGCCAGCTCCAACGCAGCCGCAGGTACGGCGTAGCCGGCGTCGCGGGCCAGCACCAGCGCATGGGTGGCCTGGACGGTGATGAACGGGTCGACATCGTCGTACCTCCGCCAGTACGGAAAGCCGCCGTCGTCGTTCTGCAGCGCCACCATGGCGGCGATGTCGTTCTTCATCGATGTCGAGATCTCCGCCTCGGTCGGCATGCCCTCGGCGTTGAATGCATCCAGAACATCTGCCAGGGCGGCGACGGCGATGATGCGCGAGCCATAGGCGTCGGTGCTGATGTACGGGTAGTCCTTGATGAAGAGAATGGCATCGGTCAGTGCCTGCAGGGAGGTGCTGGAAGTGGTGACCTCCAGTCCACCAAAATCGCGGATGACATCTGTCGGTGCCAGCAACGGTTGGTCGGTTGCTCCGTCGTCAATCACGCCGTATGTCGCGAATGCCTCGGCGGTCGCGGGCGTGTAGACCGGGAGCTCCACGGTGGCCGAATCGGCGAGGTCGCCGCTCACTGCGGTGACTCGGAAGCTGGCAGTGCCAACCTGGGCTGTTGCCACGGGGAAGCGGACTTCGATGCGGTCGTTCGCCGGCACCGTCACGTGCACGCCTGCAGGGCCGACGAGCGCGAGGTTGGACGTCTGCAACACGACGTCGACTTCCAATGGTGCGTCGGTCTGGTTCTGCAGCACCACGGGCAGCTCGAAGGTGTCGCCGAAGTTGGCGAAGCGAGGAGCAGACGGTCGCACGGCCAGTGGCAGACGGGCAGTGATGTTGCTCTCCGCACTGCCGAACTGATCGGCGCCGCTGACGGCAACCACCATCACCCTGTAGCGGGTGAGGTTGTCGGGCAGTGTCACCTCCACGGTTGCGGTGCCATCAGCACCAGTCACCACTGTCGGTTGGAACAGGGCGAGCGCATCGAAGTTCGAGCGGACATCCACGGGATCCACACCACCGGTTGACGCCAACTTGTTGTCGCCGCCAGAGAACTGATCGCGGGCGAACGACACGTCAGCCGTCGGCGCCGCGTTTTCACCGGCCGCCGTGGTCTCGGTCGCCGCCGCGGTGTTCTCGGTGG
This sequence comes from Ilumatobacteraceae bacterium, assembly GCA_043786575.1. Classification (GTDB taxonomy): domain Bacteria; phylum Actinomycetota; class Acidimicrobiia; order Acidimicrobiales; family Ilumatobacteraceae; genus UBA668. The sequence continues at coordinate 6,065 of JAYVVY010000168.1, read as the reverse complement.
CCCTCTCCACCACGGTGCTCGCCGGGGCGGACCCATCATCTCGCATCCGGGCCGGATCCTGCAGGCGAACTTGCTGGCGCCCGTACATGGCGTTGAGCCAATTGTAGCCGGGGGCGTAGAACACGCTGAGCGGGTCGGCGAGTGTGTAGCCGGAGAGCGCCAGCACGGCCTCGTCAACGATGACGACCGCAAACTCAGCGCCCTGCACCGGGGCACCGTTTGCATCCTTGACCGACACGTCGATGCTGGTGGATTCTCCGGGCACCAACTCCGTCGCACGCGGCGTCGCGGTCACATCGAGCGTTCGCGACACAGGAGGCACCGACAGGGTCATGGTTCCCACCGCATACGCAGGGCGCTGCGGCACATCGGCCGCGACACTTCCGTCGTCGTTGGTGCGCGCGGTCGCGCCGACAACTTCCAAGTTGAGCGACAGTTGCGGCACGTCGGCTTCAGTGATCGGCAGTTGGATCACCGCGCTGCCATCGACCACCTGGAAACGAATCGTGTCGCGGATGCCGTTGCGGCTCACCGTCACCAGGCCTTCGCCCGTTTCGAAGGGCGCCTGCACCAGCAGTTCGGCTGTGTCACCAACCGCATACGTCTCCTGCGAGGGCACGACCGTCAGTTCCTGCTGGGTCACACCACGAGTCGGCTGAGTCTCGGCACCGCTGACCCACGCAGTGGTCTCGGTGCGGTTGCGGCCACCGTGTTCGTCGGTCACGACGGCGGTCACCTTGTACTGCCCGCCGATGGTGGTGTCGAACTCGCACTTCGTTGCGTCATCGGCCGAGACCACCGTGCATGTCTGCGGGTCCAGCACCGTCTCGGTCCAATCGCCATTGATGTACTTCGACTCGACACGGCCGGCAATGACATCGACCGTGACCCCGGCGAGCACGTCTCCGTCGATGCCAGTGATGATTGCCTCGATCTCCAACGGGTCACCCTGACGTACGAATGCTCGCATCGCCCGCAAACCGACATAGCGGTCCGCAGCGTGCACCAGCAAGTCGGTCGTCGCCGACCACGCCTGGCGGTTGACGTCAGTGATGGTCGCCTGCGCGCTGATGGCCACCGGCAGGTCCGGCAGGGTGCCATCAGTACCTTCGAAGTTGACGTTGAGGTAGTGCGTGCCCGAGCCGTCAGTGATGCCGTGATATTCCTTCACGGTCGCGTCGGTAGCGGGACCACAGCACGGGCCAACGTCGCTGCGGTAGTAGCTGTCACCCTCGTAGAAGTCGTTGGCGGAGTACCACCACGGAATCCATATACCGAACGTGAAGTCGTCCCAGCCGGGCGGCGAGTAGGTGGTTGCGGTCGTGCTGACTGACCAGTCGGTTGGCGCGTTGGCGAGTGGGCCACCGGCGTAGTACTGGCCGCTCGCGGCAAGCGTGGCAGCCCTCGTGCTGAGGAACGGCTGCGGGCTCTCAGGACGAGCTGTCACCTCGAACTCGGGACGGCGATACTCCTGAATCTGGAACTGATGCCAGTAATTGGCACCCGACAAACCGGGCTCGTCGATCAACGTGAGCGACAGCGAGGCTGGGCCAACGTTGGCCGTGTCGGGGAGTGACAGTTCGAGGTCAAAGCCGCCGAGTGACGTCAGTGGTGTGTCACCCTGCAGCAGCTCCACGCCGTACGAATCACTGACGACGTAGTGCACGGTCGCGTCGGCGCCAATTGCCGTGAGTTCGGCGTCGGTGCTGGTTGTGAGCCGCCGCAACCATCCTTTGGCCCGCATGGTCTCGCCGGGCCGGTACACCTGACGATCGTCGAAGACATACCAGCGCGACTCGTCAAGCCTGCTCTGACGGGTCTGCTGCAGACCGACCAGCGCCGAGTCGTCGCCGTTGGTCGCAACAAGCAGCGGACCGAAGTTCGACGAGTTGGGCAGCGGCAGGTCGAACGTTGCCAGACCGTCGGCGTCGGTGCTGCCAACGGACTCAGTGTCCAGAGTGAGGGCAACGTCTGCGAGTGGACGGCCGGTACGAAGATCCGTCGTCCATGCAACTGTGTGCGTCGCGTCGGACAACGCGTCGAGCCCTATCTGTGTGCTCTGCACCCACGTCAAAGCTGGGCGGTTCTGCCAGTACAGGTCGGAGTTCGGCGTTGGCGCAGGCACGGCCTCCACGAGGACGATCAGGTGGCCGGGCTTTCCACCGAGATACGAGCTGAGGTCGAGCGACGTATCCACCGCAGAGTTCTCGTCGCCGTCGACGGTGATGTTCTCGTCCGACAGCACCTCCCACGACGGGTCGGGACGATTTTGGTCGTCGAACGTGTAGAGGTAGTCGAGATAGTCGTTGAAGATGGCCTGGTCGGCGGCGAACACTCGCACACGCAACTCGTCGTGGCCGACGGTCACCACCGACAGCTGCTGCTCCTCCAGGAACGGGTCGAGTGTCGTGATCATTTCGTACGGCTGGATGCTCGGAAGTGCCGAGCCGACCTTAATGTTGACGTCGGTGTCCTCGCCGAGTGTTTGCCCATAGATGTCCGTGAACGAGCCGGGGATCGTGACCGTGTACTCGGTGTTCGGCTGTGTCGCGCCATTGATCTGCAACGACGTGTAGTTGACGGTGACGAACAGCCCGGGCAGGTCGGGCGAGACCTTCACTTCGTCCGAGTGGCTCTGTTCGAGATCGAGCACGTTGTTGAACTCGATGTACAGCTGGCTGCCTGGCGGGCACTGGGCTTCGGACGCGCACGATGAGCCGACGACTCTCAGTGCCGCGTACGTGCGGCCGGCGAACGTCTGCAGCTCGGTGGCCGTTGCCGGGCCTTCGGCCGACGGGGTGTCGGGGCCGACAGTGATCGTCAGTGCCGTGTCGGTGGGCAGCTCATCGACCGGGCGGAAGGCGAGCCAGCGGCCGTCCTCCGCGCCCGATGTCATCGCCGTTGCGTTGTCGTCGGCGGCGATCTCGCCCGCGGTCGCCAACCGGATCTCGACCTCGTCACCGCCAGCTGTCAGGTGGGTCGTTGCCAACACATCCGCGGGAGAGATGCGTTGGTCGAACTCGACCACGAAGATCTGATCGCGCAGAATCTGGTCGCCCTGTGGCGACAGGGCCAGTACCTCGGGCGGTGGCGTCGTGAACTCGAATGACTGCTCATCAGCAAGCGCGCTGCCAGTTGCAGACTCGGTACCCGCCGGCACCGTGACTGTAAAGGTCGTCGCCATCGGCAACCGATCGAACGCATCGCTCTCAGCGTCGAAACGCAGAGTGCGCGTGCCAATCCACTGCCACGTCCCTGCGATGTCAGGCGAAATGGTGACCGGCACATCCAACGCGCTGACCTGGCTCACTGTTCCCACCGACACCATCGGCTGATTGAACGTGATGGACACATACGGCGCGACCGGCACATCGCCTTCGGGCTGCACGCGCAACACCTGCAGTGGGCCGCTGTCGACAGGTACCACCGGCGGGGTGTCCACCGGCGGGAACGGCTCGACGACGGTGTTGCCGGTGCGCGGTGGCGGTACCGATTGGATGGGCCAGTTGAAGTCGGGCTGCTGCACTTCCGCGTCCAGCCAATCGGGAAGGCGGGCGATGATCTCGTTGATGCGTTGCTGGTCGAGTTCCGAACCACCGACAACGGGTGTCGGGGTCGGCGGCGCCACCTGTGCCTCGCCCTCGGAGAGCTGTAGACCGAACATGCGAGGCGCAACGCCATCGCCCGACGGCTGGTCGGGGTTGGTGACTGGCGTCGCTGTCGGACCGTCACCTGGCGTCGAGGTGGTCGCGCTGTCGCCACCATCGCTGCACGCCGCAACGACCAAACCCATTGCTACAAGAATCGCCACCACTCGACGGGTCGTTCGCTGTGCCATCTTGTTCTCCCTCACCCCACGCAGAACTGCTGCCCGTTGGACGACACCAGTGAGCGATTAGTTCCAGCCAGGACCGTATTCGCCCAGATGACTACGCTGCGACGAATGGGGAAACTGCGAACACTGAATGCTGTGAATGGTGGGACCGTCGCTGGCGTGCACTGCACCGAGGGCGCATGACGTCGCTGCAACCCCAGTTGTTGCATCATGTCGTCGTTGTGGGTGCGTCGTTGGCCGGCCTTCGGGCGTGCGAGACGCTGCGGCAGGAGGGCTTCGAAGGCGAGATCACACTCATCGGCGCAGAGCAGGAGATCCCGTACGATCGACCGCCGCTGTCCAAGAAGCTGTTGGCGGGTGACTGGGAGCCGGACCGCATTCGCCTTCGCAAGGATGAGGACTTTCAGTCGCTCGAGCTGACGCTTCGGCTTGGTGTGCAGGCGGTGGCACTGGATACGTCAGCTCGCACAGTGTCGCTTGACGACGGGTCTTCGGTCCCGTACGACGGGCTCGTCATCGCAACCGGTGCTTCGCCGCGTCGGCTTCCGGACCAGCCCTCACTGCACGGAGTGGTCGAACTACGGACGCTGTCTGACGCCGTCGGATTGCGCGACCTGATGAGCGACGGCAACGCGCGAGTCACCGTGATCGGGGCCGGGTTCATCGGGCTCGAGGTCGCGGCCACAGCGCGCGCCCGCGGCTGCGATGTCACCGTGCTGGAGGGCGCTCCGTCGCCGTTGATTCGCGGGCTGGGAGTAGAGATGGGCGCAGCCGTTGCAAGCGTGCACGCGCGCAACGGCGTTGAGCTGCGGTGCGGCGTGCAGGTCGCTGGTATCGAGGGTGCCGACGGAAGGGTCACCGGCGTACGCCTTGGCGACGGTTCCGTGGTCGCCAGCGATGTCGTTCTGGTGGGCGTCGGCGTGGCACCCAACACCGACTGGCTGGCTGGCAGTGGCCTGACCATCCGCGATGGCATCGTCTGCGACGCGAACCTGTGTGCGGGCGTACCGGGCGTGTATGCGGCGGGCGACTGTGCGCGCTGGCCCAACGCTGTCTTCGCCGGCTTCGACGACGAGGAGATGCGCGTCGAGCATTGGACGAATGCCGCCGAGCAGGGCGCCGCTGCGGCGCGCAACCTGTTGGCTGCTGCCGGCCACGACGAGTTGATGCAGGAGCCGTACCTCTCGGTGCCGTTCTTTTGGAGCGACCAGTTCGACAGCCGCATTCAGTTTGTCGGCCGCGCCCATGGCGGCGACGAGGTGCACGTGTTTGTGGGCAGTACTGACGGTGCCTTCGCCGCGCTGTACGGCTACCAGGGTCGCCTGCGTGGTGTACTGGGCGTCAGCAAACCGAAGATGGTCATGCCGTTCAGGGCGCTCATCGCCGCCGGCGCCACCTGGGAGGAAGCGTTGGCCAAGGCTGCAGCTCTCACGACCCCCGCGTAAGGAGCTGCGTGACATCGGTGACACAAACTTGACAAGGTTGCATTCAAGTTTCATGACGCTACGTTGTGCCTATGTCAGACACGACAACTCTCAGCTCAGTCCTGCTCCCCATCCTTCGCCTGCCCTCGGTGGTGCTGCCCGGCACCGTGGTCACCCTTTCGCTCGACCACAACGACGCTCGCGCCGCTGTCGAGGCCGCTGGCCGCGGCGATGGCCGGCTTGTCCTGCTGGCCGACGACGGCGACATCGGTGTGGTCGCACGAGTGCCCAACACGGCCACCCTCCCCAGTGGTGAGCAAGCCGCCATTGTCCAGGCCGAACGACGTGCACGGCTCGTCACGGTGCATGCCAGCGAGCGCGGCACCGACCACGCCGATGTCGAGCTGATTGCCGACACGCGCCCCACACCACGAGTGGAAGCTGCCACCCGCGAGTTGCGCGTGGTCCTGGAGGAGATTGCAAAGCTGCGCCAAAGTCGCCGCCTGCCAGAGATTCTGCGCACCATCAACGAGGCCGGCGCGTTGGCCGACGCCGTCACCACCTGGAGCGAGGCCGACGACGAGCGGCGCTCAGAGGTGCTGCACACCGTCGAGGTCGAGCAGCGTGTCGCGCTGCTCACGGAATGGGCACGCCAGCACATCGCCGAGCTGCAGGTGAGCGCGCAGATCCGCGCCGACGTCACCGAAGGGGTCGACAAGCAGCAGCGCGACTACCTGTTGCGCCAGCAGATGGCAGCCATCCGCAAGGAGCTGGGCGAGGGCGACGACGACGTGGTTGGCGAGTAC
>JAYVVY010000167.1:0-6649 GCA_043786575.1 Ilumatobacteraceae bacterium | reverse complement strand
GACCAGACGGCTCATGTCCCACATCGTGAACGAGGCTTCGGCCGACTCGACACTGCCGACCGCAGCGAGCACCTTGACTGCGTCCTCCGGCCGACCGATCGCTTCGCAAATCGCCTGCACGGCACCGGGCGGCAACGACGCCCCAAGACACACAACGGTGTAGGGAATCCATGCCTCCTCCACCTTCTCGGTCATCCGGCGGGCGTACGCAACCAGCTCCTCATTCGACATCGCCGTGAAGTCCGGGCGGGCAGCAACCGCCGCCTTGGCCATGGCCGAGGCTGCGTGCATACGGTCGTACGACGGCGTGGTCATGACCCACCCCATTGTTTCGGCGAGCTTTGCCGACTGCGCCTCGTTGATGTCGCCGGGGTGCGGCTCGTAGGGCGGCACGCCAGGGTGGTCCCCGAAGTAGGCCTTGTCGATCGCCTCGGCGGTGGCGCCAGGCATGCGCTCGCCCATCAGCCGGCTCAGCGACATCGGGTTGTAGAAGTAGCCGCCGCGGTTCGCAAACACCTGCAACGGCGTGAGGTCGTACTCGCTGAGGTCGACGACGCCAAATTCGGCGAAACCCTTGGCCACACCCGGGTTACACCCCCGCATCCAGACCATCGACCAGCCCAACGGGCTGAACGGGTCTGGACCGACCTCGTCCGCGTTGGCGCGTGTGTAATACGGAAAGCGCTGACTGTTCGGCGTGTCAGTAATCCACCGTTGCATGTTGATTCCCCCTGGTTCCCCAACCTCGACTGAGCACGTTACTCACCGTTTGATCAATTCAGCAGCACCCACAGCCGACCGGACCATAGAACCGAACGCTCGTCAGATGAACGATCTGATCGCGTCGGCGATGTGCTGGACGTGTTCCTCGGGTTGTGCCCAGCCGGCGGTGCTGCAGACCTCCAGCGACCAGGGGGCGGTGGTGCCGGTCGCCGCGAGCGCCCCGAGGAAGCCGACCAGATCGAACTCGCCATCACCCGGGGCGCACCGGTTGGCCAGACAGTCGGTGTAGTAGTCGCCATCGACAGGAACGCGGGCGCCGTCGTTCAACTGGATGCCGGTGATCAATTCGCCCGGCAACGCCGCAATTCCCGCAAGGTCGCGAGCGCCGCGTTCGTGATGCCAGATGTCCACGCAGATGCCGCCGTTGGGACGGTCGGCTTCCTCCACAATTCGGCGCGCGTCGTTGACCGACACGATGTCGGTGAACGGCACGAATTCGAGACCGACGACCAGCCCGTGGTCGGCCGCACGATCGCACAGCGACCCGAAGGCTCGGCCGGCCGCCGCGAGGTCGCCGCCACCAGATCCGATCACCTGCACGTATCGACACTGAAACTCGTCGGCCATTCGCCACGCGGTGGCTTCCCGGTCCTCCATGCCGACACCGAGCGCAGGGATGACCTCGATCTCTCGCAGCCGAATGTCGTGCTCGGCCAGCAGGTCACGCAAGGCATGCGGCGCGAACCCGTCGGCCTCCAACTGCGCGTAGTTGCCGACGTACAGGCCGATGCCGTCGAACCCCGCCGCCGCGGCCAGGCGCACGCGTTCCTCGATGGGGTGCGCGCGAGGCAGGCTGAAGTGGCTGAGTACCAACTCCGTCATGACCGAACGCTCCTGACGCTACGGATGGTGAAACTCGACAGCATTGGCGAACAGCGCCGCGGTGGCGGTGGGATCTGCAGCCGCAATCAGTTCGTCGACCCAGCCGTGGAATCGTTGACACGGGCCTTCGTTGCGACCGAACAAGAACTCGGTCTTGGCACCCGTCTTCACCGCTCGCTGAATGCGGTTGCCAGTGTAGTAGTCCTCGTCGCGCACGACGTGCAGTAGGAAGTCCATCTGCTTGTCGATCACGCTGCGCTGCTCGTCGTTGGGGTTGAAGGTGGCCAGGAAGTGCTGGACGGTGATTGACGTTTCGGGCGTTGACCCGGGGAACAACTGCGAGACCATGAACAGCCGCCCGCCGGCATCGAAGGCGGCGATGGACACGTGCGGAAAGATGGTCCACACCCCGCCGGTGAGTTTGCTCATCGGCCACTCGTCCTCGGGCATATCGGCAAGCGCCAGCACGCGTTCGTCGGGTTGCACGTTGCGCTGGTGTGGGCCCCACGCGTCGTTGATCGTCTTGTTGTTGTAGGTGGGGCCGAACGTGTTCTTGTGCAGGATCGGCAGGTGGTAGAAGTCGAGATAGCCGTCGTAGGCGAGCTTCCAGTTGGGGCCCTCCGCGGCCTGGCTGCCCACGTACGTGCAGTCGGCGAGACCGAGGTGATCCAGCATCGAGTCGTAGCCGCACAGGAACGCGTCGAGATCGAACGCCATGCCCGGCGTGATGCCGCCAAAGATGATGCCAGCGCGCTCGGCCACCGGCAGCGGGGTGAGGCCGTGGCATGACATATCGATGTCACCGAAGTTGGCCTTGTCGAGGATACCCACAAGCTCACCTCGTGGGTCATAGGTCCAGGCGTGGTAAGGGCACGCAAAACGGCGCCCGGTGCCAGTGCCTTCCTCGACGACGATGGCGCCGCGGTGGCTGCACATGTTGACGAAAGAACGCAGCATGCCGTCGTCGCCACGGGTGAGTAGCACCGGTGTGCCCATCACGTCGAGCGCCTTATAGGAATTGGCCTCGGAGATCTCGCACGAGAAGCCCAACACCAGTGGCACACGGCGAAAGATGCGGTCCATCTCCAGCTGCCAACGTTCGGGGTCGAAGTAGTTCGTGGCGGGAACCCGTTTGATCGCATCGTCCAACGGGACCGTCCCGTTTTGACTATGCACGATGTTGCGCTTCATGGCGGTGACCAATTGGTCTCGGCTCATGTCGGCTCCTTTCGATGAACTCCTGGGCTTTCGCTCACGCTGCCACACTCGATGCTCGCCAGTGCTTGCTGGAGCATTGCCGATTGCCGGGTGGCGGGCCAGCTCTCCCGATCGAACAGCGCTTGCACGGCAACGCCATCGACCACCGCGATCAACCACTCGGCATCACATTTGGCCCGCTTCGCCGCGAAGCCGCACTCGACCAGTTGTGCGGCCACCGTGTCGCGGAACTCGCGATATGCGCTGCGCTGTACTGCGGCGAGATCGGGGTCGCCGGCGGCCAGTGCGCAGAACGCGAGAGTGACCATCCAGTGGCGGCGACGGTCGTCGTCCAGTGGCAACGCACCTTCCAACGAGGCACGCAGAGCCACCGACGGGCTGACAACTGCGGAAGAAGCGCGCCGACCGCGGCGGCGCTCTAGCGACGCGTTGAGCGTGAACAGCAGCAGCTCGCGCTTGTCGGTGAAGTAGTGAGTGACGCTGCCGGTGGTGAGCCCAGCCTCGGCCGCGACGTCGCGCATGGTGGCTGCGCCCAGCCCGCCACGGGCGATGAGGCGCGCCGTCGCGTCGGCCAGTTCCAGGCGGCGCACGTCACTGTCGACGATCTTGGGCATTGACTGGCACATTACTCGTCGTGTTGAATATAACAAGTGTTCCACAAAGATTCTTGGTAACGAAAGGCCCGACATGGTGTACACGGCAACGCGAGGTGATGTGCCGGTCCGGCTCGGGCCAGGGGTACGCAATGTTCCCGACTACGGCCCCAGCACTATGTTGCGCGACCCGTACACCGACCCTGCGCGCTTCGAACTCGAACGTGAGCGAGTGCTGAATCGCAGCTGGCTCATCGCAGCCCGCAGCACAGACGTCGCGGCCGCGGGCGACTGGACGAGCTTCGAGAGCCACGGAGAGACCGTGGTCATCACCCGCCAGCCCGACGGTTCACTGGCTGCGTTTCACAACGTGTGCCAGCACCGCGGTATCGCCTTGGTCGCCGATTGGAAGGGTTGCGGCGCTCGCCGGTTCAGCTGCCAGTACCACGGCTGGGTGTACGACACCACCGGCAAGTTGGTCGGCGTGCCGGAGCGTGAGGACTTCGCCGAGGAGCACCTTCGTGATGTGCGAGCACCAGCCGTCGCCGTCGATGAGTGGGGTGGCTTCGTGTGGGTCAACCTCGCCGGCCCAGAGCAGGCGCCGCCGCTGGCCGAATGGATCGGCCCGGAGATCATGGCCGACCTCGGCAAGTTCCAGATGGACGACATGGTGGTGCTCGACGTGCTCGAGTGGGATGTGCCGGTCAGTTACAAGGCCATCGTCGACGGATTCAACGAGATCTACCACGTCACCGCGCTGCATCATGTGAAGCCGGAGTTCACCAAATCCGCGCGTGATGCGTCGTTTCACATTCTCGACAAGAACTACATGTGCTTTGTCCCTCGCGCCGAGCATCGCGACGCGCTGGCCGACGATTGGGACCATCACAAGTACGCCATCTGCCACTACGTCGTGTTCCCCAACACCATCTACAACTGCAACCCCGAGCACATCCAGGTGTTCAACCCGATCCCGGTCGATGTCGACCGCACCAAATTTCTGTGCTGGCAGCTGATTTACCCCGGTGACCGCAGCGACCCGGTGTACGACGCCTACTTCACCAGGATGGAGGTGCACTGGAAGACGCTGCAGGCTGTGGTTGCCGAGGACATTTCCGTGTACGAACAACTCGCACGCACCAAGCGGTCCAGCGGCTACACGCAACACATTCTCTCCGAGCGCGAGTGCAAGCTTGCCCACTACCACGCGACCATGGACCGCCTGATCCGCGAGTAGCGAAAAACGAGAACGGCCCGGCCACTCCACGAGGGAGCAGCCGGGCCGTTGCAGTATCTGGTGTTGCGTCTATTCGCCGCGGACGCGCTTGATGATGTCGCTGGCGATGTTGGGCGGCACTTCCATGTACAGCGCGAACTGCATGGTGTACGTGGCGCGACCCTGGGTGCGCGAGCGCAGGTCGGTGGAGTAGCCGAACATTTCCGACAGCGGAATCTGGGCACGGATGACCTGGGCGTTGCCCTGGGCCTCCATGCCTTCGATGCGTCCACGACGGCTGGACAGGTCGCCCATGACGTCGCCCATGTAGTCCTCGGGGGTGACCACTTCGACGGACATGATGGGCTCCAAGATGACCGGCTTGGCCATCTCGGCAGCCTTCTTGAACGCCATCTGACCGGCGATCTTGAAGGCCATTTCGGAGGAGTCAACGTCGTGATACTGACCGTCGACCAGGCTGGCCTTGACGTCAACCGTGGGGTAGCCGGCGAGCACGCCCGAGTCCAGGGCCTGCTGCATGCCCTGGTTGGTGGGGTTGATGTACTCACGGGGAATGCGGCCACCGCTGATCTTGTCGACGAACTCGTAGCCCTTGCCGGGGTTCGGCTCGAGCGTGATCTTGACGACGGCGAACTGGCCCGAACCACCCGACTGCTTGATGTGGCGATACTCGACCGACTCGACCGTCTTGGTGATGGTTTCGCGGTAGGCCACCTGCGGCTTGCCAACAGTGGCAACCACGCCGAACTCGCGCATCATGCGGTCCACGAGGATTTCCAGGTGGAGCTCGCCCATGCCGGAGATGACGGTCTGGCCGGTCTCCTCGTCGGTGCGGACACGGAACGTCGGGTCTTCGTCGGACAGGCTCTTGAGGGCCTTGCCCAGCTTGTCCGAATCATCCTTGGTCTTGGGCTCGATGGCCACGTGAATGACGGGCTCGGGGAAGATCATCCGCTCGAGAATGATGGGGTTGCTGCGATCGCAGAGTGTGTCGCCGGTGGTGGTGTCCTTGAAACCAAGGCCAGCCACAATGTCGCCGGCCATGGCTACATCGAGGTCTTCACGCTGGTTCGCGTGCATCAGCAAGATGCGGCCAAGGCGCTCGCGGCGCTCCTTGGTGGAGTTGTAAACCTCTTCACCCTTGTTGATCTGGCCCGAGTAGACCCGGAAGTAGGTGAGCTTGCCGAACGGGTCGGCCACGATCTTGAACGCGAGGGCGGCGAAGGACTCGTTCTCGTCGGCCCTGCGGGTGAGGATCTCGTCCTCGTGGTTGGGCTTGGTGCCCTGCGTCGGCGGAATGTCGAGCGGGCTGGGCAGGAAGTCGATGACCGCGTCGAGCATGGGCTGCACGCCCTTGTTCTTGAAGGCGGAGCCACACAGGATGGGCACGAAGTCGAACGCCAACGTGCCCTTACGAATGGCACGCTTCACTTCGGCTTCGGTGAGGTCCTCGCCGGCGAGGTACTTCTCCATCACTTCGTCGTCGCTGGTGGCGATGGTCTCGAGCAGCGCTTCGCGGTACTCGGCGGCCTGCTCGGCCATGTCGGCCGGAATGTCCAGCTCGTCCCAGTTGGCGCCGAGCTCTTCGTCGTGCCACACGAGGGCCTTCATCTTCACGAGGTCGATGAGGCCGAGGAAGGGCTTGTTGCTCTCCGGGCCACCGGCACCGATGGGGAGATGCAGCACAGCCGGCACTGCGGACAGGCGGGACTTGACCATGTCGACGGTGCGGTAGAAATCGGCGCCGATGCGGTCCATCTTGTTGACGAAGCACATGCGCGGCACTTTGTACTTGTTGGCTTGGCGCCACACGGTCTCGGTCTGCGGCTCGACGCCGGCAACCGAGTCGAACACGGTGACGGCGCCGTCGAGGACGCGCAGCGAGCGCTCGACCTCAATGGTGAAGTCCACGTGGCCGGGGGTGTCGATGATGTTGATGCGGTGGTTGTCCCAGATGCACGTGGTGGCGGCGGACGTGATGGTGATTCCACGCTCC
>JAYVVY010000166.1:0-6198 GCA_043786575.1 Ilumatobacteraceae bacterium | reverse complement strand
GCGTCTTGGTGGACGGCGATGAGTGCCGGCACGCCGCCACCCTCGGTGTAGGTGCGGCGCACGAGGTGGCCCGGGCCCTTGGGGGCAATCATGATGACGTCGACGGACTTCGGCGGGCGAATGCGCTTGAAGCGAATGTTGAAGCCGTGAGCGAAGGCGAGTGCCTTGCCCTTGCGCATGGCCGGCTTGATGAACTCTTCGTACGTGGCCTTCTGCTCCGTGTCGGGCATGGTCAGCATGATCACGTTGGCCCACTTGGCAGCAGCAGCGATGTCCATCACCTTGAGGCCGGCGGCCTCAGCCTTCGCAGCCGACTTGGAGCCCTCGCGCAGGCCAACGACAACGTCGACCCCGGACTCCTTCAGGTTCAGCGCGTGTGCGTGCCCCTGCGAGCCGTAGCCGATGATGGCCACCTTGCGGCTGCGAATGATCGACGGATCTGCGTCCGCCTCGTAGTACATCTTTGCGGCCATGTCAGCCAGCCTTTCCTTGATTGGACTTGGTGGGGACCGCGCGGAGGCGGGCCTCTCTATCGAGCTTGGGCAGCGCCACCCGACCGGTGCGCTGCAGCTCCACGATGCCATAACCGGTGAGAAGTTCCTCAAAATCGTCGAGTTTCTCCGGATGGCCGTCGAGCGAGACGGTGATGGCTTCAACTCCGACGGCAAGGATCTTGCCTTCGAAGATGTTGGTCAGCTCCACGACGTGCCCGCGATTATCGCCGGTGGTGCGCACGGTGGCGAGCAGCAGTTCGCGCTCGACGCTGCGGCTGGGGTCCAGCTCGCTGATCTTCACGACCTCGATCAGCTTGAACAGCTGCTTGACGATCTGCTCCAGCGAGGTGCTCTCCACGTCGACCACGATGGTGATGCGGCTGAAACCCTCTTCCTCAGCCGGCGCGACCGCGAGGCTGAAGATGTTGAAGCCGCGACGGGCGAACAGACCGGCCACACGGGCGAGCACACCCGGCCGGTTCTGCACCAGCACGGACAGGATGTGATGTTGACTGGCGAACTCGCTCACTTGAGACCTCCACGGTTGGCTTCCTGCCACTCGGGAAGGAGCATGTCGCTGTTGCCGAACCCGGCGGGAACCATCGGGAACACCTTCTCGCGGGCATCGACGCGGAAGTCGATGACGACGGGACGGTCGTCGATGCTGTTGGCCTTGTCGATGGCTGGCTGCACTTCTTCGGGGCTGTCCACGCGGATGCCAACACAGCCCATGGCCTCGGCCCACATCACGAAGTTGGGCACGTCGGGCGAGAGGTAGACCTCGCTGTAGCGCTCGTCGTAGAACATCTCCTGCCACTGGCGAACCATGCCCAGGTAGCTGTTGTTGAGGATGGCGACCTTGATGGGGATGCGCTCGACAGCGGCGGTGACCAGTTCCTGTGCGGTCATCTGGAAACAACCGTCACCGTCGATGGCCCACACCGTGCGGTCCGGGCGGCCGACCTTGGCGCCGATGGCGGCGGGGATGCTGAAGCCCATCGTGCCCAGACCACCGGAGTTGACCCAGGTGTAGGGCTCGTTGAACTCCCAGTACTGGCTGCTCCACATCTGGTGCTGGCCAACGCCGCTGACCAAGATGGTGCCCTCGGGTGCGTTGTCGCGCAGCTGCTCGAGGCAGAACTGCGGCTTCAGCGCTTCGCCGGGTTCGCTGGGCTCGTAGGCCAGGGGGAACTGCTCGCGCCAGCCGCTGATACGGGTACGCCACGCTCCCGTATCAGCCTGCGCCGTACCGTTCTCCTGCAGGTCCTTGATGGCCTTGATGATCTCTTCGATGACCTGCTTGCAGTCGCCCACGATCGGCACGTCCGGGCGACGCACCTTGCCTTGCTCGGCGGGGTCGATGTCGACGTGAATGATCTTGGCCTCGGTGGCGAACTCGCTGAGCTTGCCGGTGATGCGGTCGTCGAAACGGGCGCCGAGGTTGATCAGCAGATCCGACTTTTGCATCACGGTGATGGCGGTTGCGTTGCCGTGCATTCCGGGCATGCCCAGGCACAGCGGGTGATTGTCCGGGAATGCACCGCGGGCCATCAGCGTGGTGACCACGTGGATGTTGGTCAGCTCGGCCAGTTCGCGCAGCGCCTCGGCGGCACGGGCCTTCAGCACGCCACCGCCGACGTACAGGATGGGCCGCTCGGCCGCCATGATCAGCTTGGCGGCTTCCTTGATCATGCGCGGGTGGCCCTTGGTGTTGGGCCGGTAGCCGGGCAGGCTGGCGATGACTTCCTCGTCGGTGGGCCAGTTCCACTCCATCATGTTGGTCAGACAGTCCTTGGGGATGTCGATGAGGGTGGGGCCGGGGCGCCCGGTGGTGGCGATATGGAACGCCTGGCGAACTGCCATCGGGATGTCTTCGGCGCGCATGACCAGCTCGTTGTGCTTGGTGCAGCTGCGCGTGATGCCGACGGTGTCGCACTCCTGGAACGCATCGGTGCCAATTGCCGCGGTCGGCACCTGGCCGGTGATGCACACCATCGGGATGCTGTCCATATAGGCGTCCATGAGCGGCGTGACCATGTTGGTGGCCGCCGGGCCGCTGGTGACCAGTGCAACGCCCGGGCGACCGGTGACGTGTGCGTAACCCTCGGCCATGTGGCCGGCGCCCTGCTCGTGGCGCACGAGGATGTGGCGGATGGGCGAATCCAGCAACGGGTCGTACGCCGGCAGAATGCAGCCGCCGGGAAGGCCGAAGATGACCTCGACGTTCTCCATCTCCAACGATCTGATGAGGGCCTGGGCCCCGGTGATCTTCATGACTCTCCTCGATACCTTCGATAACAACGACTTGACGACAACGATTGAAAAACTTGGCCCGAAAAACGAAACAGCCTCCCCGAATGGGAGGCTTTGGACGCACGCGACTATGTGGGCGTGCGTCTACACGATAAGTACTACGACAGCAACGATGAGGGTGGTCTTGGCACGCATCGTCGTAAGTGTGGCACTTTCACCACCTGGTTCGCAACCTCAGCTGCAATATCAACCACAACGTCAACGGCAATATCAACGGCAACGTCAACGAGCAATTGGTGCGTGGCACAACGCGGCGAGCTGTGTGCGCGACCGAATGTCCAGCTTGCGGTAGATCTGCTGCAGGTGGGCATCAACCGTCTTCAGACTGATGTACAGCTCGCCCGCGACTTCCTTGTTGGACAGACCACGGGCGACAGCAAAGGCAACAGTGCGTTCCCGACCTGACAGCGGTGCCAACGGGTCGGCTGACTGGACGGAGGGCGCATCTGTATCGACTGCGGCCAGCACGGCACGTGCCTGAGCAGCCCACGGACGGGCACCCATCGAGTCGAATGCATCGACCGCCGCTTGCGCATGTTGCCGTTGTTCCAAGGAGTGGGCTGGCAATGATCGCGACCACGCCAGATTGGTACGGGCAACTTCCCACGGTGAATCGACAAGCAGCGCCAACGCCCTTTCAAACTGATCGGCCTCGCCGAGCACGCCGCGGGCACGAGCAGCGACGCCGCGCGCCCACGGAAGATCGAAGGGCCCGGCCTCCAGTTCGGTGATCACGCTCCGCGCGTCCGCGGTGCGCCCTGCCAGCGCTAGCCCTTCGGCGATGTCGCCGCGAGCATGGGTATAGCCGGGGTGGCGGAAGCCGTGGGCGGTCATCAGGTTCCACGCCTGATCGAACTGATCGGCGGCAGCGTCGAAACGGCCCGCACCCAGGTCGATCAGACCGAGACGGCTGTGGCCGTCGATGAGAAAAGCGGTGAGCCCGTGGCGCTGACCGGTTTCGAGGCATCGTGTTGCCCACTCGGTGGCCACCTCCGCGCCCACCATGGCCGCCGCGATCGCGCCGGTGCCCAACGCGCTGCCGTCGTCGGGGAATCGTTCCAGTGTGGTGAGCGCCAGTCCGAACGCCGTCAGGCAGTCGCCCATGAACGAGCGGCTGACGATGGAACGCGCGGTAGTCGGGCCTATGTCAGCCTCGTACGGCACGGACAACAGGTCGTCCAATTGGCGCTGCGCCCAGACGTTGGCCTCGGCCCAACGGCCCTCGACGAGCAGCAATTCGCCTTGCACGTCCGCGGTGGAGTCAACGAAGCCGTGCGACAAGACGGTCAACGAATTGGCGCGATCCTCGAAACGTTTGCGGGCAGCGACGGCTGCGCCGTCGGCGGCGTAGCACTGTGCAGTCAGGACGTCGCCCTCGGCGTCCAGCCCGGGCGGCATCTCCGCAATGGCCGCCAACGCAGAGTGCACATCGCAGGCGACATAGAGCGCCAGCAGCGACCCCCACGCCTTTGACAGTTGTTCGTTGTCCACGACGCTGCCGGCCGACGCCCGCAGTTCCTGGTGGAGCTTGGCAGCGGACTCACGAGCTGTGGCCTCCGCCCACATCTCCGCCCAGACCATCGAACGCATGGAGTGCAGTCGGTTCTGTGCATCGGGCGCCGAGTCGAGGGCACGTCGAAAGCACGGCAGGCTCGCCGGGTAACGCCCTGCGAAACAGTGGATCTGAGCGCAGCGGCGAAAAAGTCCGGAACGCTGCGCTGGGTTGGTGGCACGCTCCGCAGCGGCAGCGAAGAGCGCCAATGCGTCGTCGCCGCGTCCGTTGGCGGCCATCACCTCGGCCGCCTCCTCTGCAGCCGTCACCAGTTGCTCGGTGGCATCTGCGGACCCGCGCAATCGGTGCAGCAGCGCGAGATCAGGATGAGCAGCGTCGTACGCCAGCGCCAACGCATCGTGGATCGGCCCGGCCCGCGCAACTGTCGGCGTCGCGACTTCGCGCAGGAGCGGATGCCGAAACTCGCCATCGTCACGCAGCACCCCTGAGTGCACCGCCGGCACGAGATCGGCCTCGGATGCGCCTGCTGCCTCCAGCGCAGCACGGCGCACGTCGGTGGGTGCTGAGCCGGCTACGGACACGATTGCCAGGGCGCGCAACGTTGCGGCCGGCAGCGCGGCGATCTCGGTCTCGAAGCCCCGGCGCAGGCGATCCGGGATGTGACCGCGTTCGCTGCCGTCGGTGATGTCGAGGTGTTGCAGGGCCAACGGATTGCCCTGGCTCCACTCGCGAAGTCGTGGAGTGAATTGGCGGCCGTGTGCCTCGGCGAGTGCCCGACTGGCGGTGTCGTCGAGGCCGACCAGATGGAGCCGCGGAACGTCGCGGAGCTGTGCCGAACCCTGCAACTCATGCGACCGCATACCAAAGGCGACGACCAGCCGCTCGCCGTTGATGCGGCGCGCAACAAACGTCAGCGCATCGAGGCTGGCCATGTCGAACCAGTGTGCGTCGTCGAGGACCAGCAGCAGCGGAGCAGTGGTCGTTGCCGCACTGCACAGCTCAAGCACCGCGAGGGGGACGTGCGACTCGTTGGTCGGGGCGGCAGACATCCGCAGGGCCGAGTCCAACGCTTCCGCAAGGTGATCGTCCAGCTCGGGCAGGTGATGAAGGATCGGTTTCAGCAACTGACGCAGAACCAGGTAGCTCGAGCCTGCATCCGCCTCGTGGCCACGAACGCGAAGCACGGTGAAGCCGTCAGCATTGCGGCACATCCACTCCAAGAGCGTTGACTTGCCGATGCCTGCTTCACCGTCGAGCACCACGGACATCGCGCTTCCGGCTCGGGCGCTGTTCAGCACCTCGAGGAGTTGACGCTGTTCCAGTTCACGACCAACGATGCCGCCCACTCACGCAATCTAGCGACTGACTGTCGCTGTCGGACTGCGTGAGTGGTGGCTTCGTTGCGCGTCCCCTGCGTCAGAAGGCGGGTAGGTAGATCAGCGAGGCAACCGCCTGGTTGAGGGCGTCGAAGTCGGCGTCGCTGTTGAGCTGCGCGATCAGAAGGATTGCAGCTCCTCCGTCGGGCGTGCCGAGCACGACAAGGCCCGTCGACCCGCCGGCGTCGCCACACCCGGAGTAGACGATGCCGACACCGGCGAGATAACCGTTGTCGATGTCTTGCACATCACCGGCGTCGGTGCAGTTCAGCTGTGACTCGTATGCATCGAGCACCGACGAATAGTCCTGCCCCAAGAACCCTGCAACCAGGATCCCCGTTGCGGTATCAGTGGAGAGGAACGCATCCATGTCCGGGGCGGCAACGATAGCTGCGTGGTCGCCGTCGGCCAGCGTCTGGCCCTGCGTCTGGCGCTGTGCCCACTCGACCGGTACCTCGATCAGGATCTGGCCGGTGTCGTCGATGACTTCCTCGTAGGTGTA
>JAYVVY010000165.1:0-2987 GCA_043786575.1 Ilumatobacteraceae bacterium | reverse complement strand
TCTCCCCCGCCGTCGCCGCCGCCACCGCGGTTGCCGGCCACTTCGCAACACCCGAGGACTTGGCATGAAGGCTGTACACATCATCACCGGGCGCGGCGTGCCGCTGAAGCGCAGCGACGTCGACACCGACCAGATCATCCCCGCCGAATGGCTCAAGCGCGTCGAGCGCACCGGCTTCGAGAAGGGTCTGTTCAGCACATGGCGCGACGACCGCAACTTCGTGCTCAACGACGAGCGCTACACCGGTGCGAGCGTGCTGGTGGCCGGCCCGTCGTTCGGTGTCGGCTCGTCGCGTGAGCACGCCGTGTGGGCAATCCAGCAGGGCGGCTTCGATGCTGTCGTCGCGCCCAGCTTCAGCGACATTTTCCGCAACAACTGCACCAAGAATGGTCTCGTGCCAGTTGTCGTGCCAGAGGAAATTGTCCACCAGATCTGGGCAGCCATCGAGGCCGACCACACCGTCGAGATCACCATCGACGTCGAGCGTTTGACGATCGAGCTGCCTGCAGTCGGGATCTCGGCAAGCTTCCCCATGGACGAGCAGACGCAGCATCGCTATCTCAACGGCCTCGACGATGTGGGCATCACGCTCAGTCACGCCGCCGCCATCGACACCTTCGAGTCCACCCGCCCCGCCTGGCTCCCCTAGCCCCTTTCAGCCCCAACATCGGCGTTGAGATGCGGTACCACCGTAGATGAACGCCGATGTACAGCTGGCCCGGGCAAACTGAGTCGATGCGCATCGACCTCGACCTCGTTCGACGGATCGAACACAGCTCGGCGACGGCGACTGTGCGCCAGGCCGTGGCGTTGGCGGAGAGGTGGCCAATCAGCGGCGCTTGTGTGGAGGAACTGGATGGCGGCGCGCTGATCTCGTTTGGCCGCGGTCGCTACGTCAATCGGGCGATCGGACTTGGTTTCGGCGGCACCGCTGCAGATGAGATCGTCGACGCGCTCGACCGTTTCTATGGCGAGTTGGGAATGCTGCCGTCACTGGAGCTCTCCCCACTGGCGGATGCGTCGCTGCTCTCGGCGTTGACAGCCGACGGCTATCGGTTGGAACGATTTCGGAATGTGTACGCGCACGACCTTTCGGCAGTCGCCGCGCCGGGCAGCGAGCACATCGTCCCACTCGACCCAACAACGGCCGAGGATCGAAAGCGGATTCTGTCGGGCAACGCTCCAGAGGGCACAGATGCCCGACGGGTCTCCGATGAGTTCTGCGATGCGTTGACAGCGGTCGAGGGCAAGCACGACTTCGTCGCCGTCGTTTGCGGAGCGACTGCAGCGTGCGGCACGCTGACCGTCATCGACGGAATCGGTTGGATTGGCGGCGCGGCCACTCTTGCCTCGCACCAGGGCAAGGGTCTGCAGTCCGCGCTGATCAATCACCGCCTGCGGCTTGCACGAGAGTTGGGCTGCGACCTCGTCGCCGCGACGGCACTACCCGACGGGCAATCGGCCCAGAACCTGGTGCGCCTCGGCTTCCAGCTCCTCTACACGCAGGTAGTTCTCACCAAGCCGTGAACCTGTCATGCCGCTGACCACCAATCTTGGAGGTCACGCACATGACAAGTTGGCGATGGCAAGGTTGCCCCGAGCCGGAACAAGCGAATCTGTCATGCCGCTGACCACCAATTTTGGAGGTCACGCACATGACAGGTTGGCGAAGTGTCGGGATCGCAGGGCCGCGGCAGGCCGCTGACACTCGTTAGACGTGGAAGTCGGGGAGATGCTTCAGCTTGGGGTTGTTGCTGAAGACTTCGATCGGAGGCGTCGGGTCGAGACGCATCGCCCGTTGCAAAATGCGCACCTGCGTGTGCTGGTTGTACTCGGCCAGCGTCACGGCCCAGCCGTCGCGACCGGCGCGGGCGGTGCGACCGCTGCGGTGCAGATAGTCCTTCACGTCGCCGGCCGGCTCGTAATGGATGACCGAACCGATGTCGTCGACGTCGATGCCGCGTGCGGCAACATCAGTGGCGACCAGCACGGCCAGCTCGCCATCGGTGAACCGCTTCAGCGCACGTTCACGTGCCGCCTGAGCCAGGTCGCCGTGGATGGCCGCGGCACGGACGCCCAGCTCCTGCAGCTTCTCTTCGACGCGATCGCACGTGCGCTTCGTCTGGCAGAACACGATCGTCTTCGACATGCCGCTGGCGATGGAGGCGACGACCTTGTCCTTGTCCATGTGGTGCACGGCGAGGAACAGGTGATGCATGGTGCCGACCGTGTCGGTGGCGGCATCGATTGCCACTTCCTCGGGGTCCTTCATGTAGCGGGTGACAAGGTGGCCAACGTCGCCGTCGAGCGTGGCGGAGAACAGCATCGTCTGGTGCGGCAGGGTGACCTTGCGCATGATCCACTCGACCTGCGGGGTGAACCCGTCGTCGGCCATGCGGTCCGCCTCGTCGAGCACCAGAATCTCAACAGCGTCGAGCTGCAGTTCGTTTTCCTTGAGCAGGTCGATGAGGCGCAGCGGAGTGGCCACAACCACGTCGACACCGGCCTGCAACGCCTCTATCTGCTGCTGGCGCGACGCGCCGCCGTAGACGGCGAGCACGGTGCGCCCGATTGCGATGGCGACGGGCGCGAGCACCTCGGCGACCTGCAGCGCTAGTTCGCGGGTTGGCACCAGCACCAGGGCTGCGGGCCGGCGCGGCTCGCCGTCCTTGCTGAGCCGAGCCAGCAGCGGCACCCCGAAGGCAAGGGTTTTGCCCGAGCCGGTCTTGGCGCGACCACAGACATCGCGGCCGGTGAGGGCGACGGGGATGGCCTTGGTCTGGATGGCGAACGGGGTGGTGAAGCCGGCGGCGGCGAGGCCGAAGTCAACGCTCTCGGGCACGCCGAGCTCGATGAAACCGGTGGGCACGTAGTCGTCTTTGGAAAGGGTGAGCACCGGCGCAACGGCTGCGTTTCGGTACTCGGCGGGCCGGGTGGCAGGGCGGGAACGCCGCGGCGCGCGCTGAGGGCGGTTGTTGTCAGACATG
>JAYVVY010000164.1:0-3695 GCA_043786575.1 Ilumatobacteraceae bacterium | reverse complement strand
ATGGTGAAGTCCACGTGGCCGGGGGTGTCGATGATGTTGATGCGGTGGTTGTCCCAGATGCACGTGGTGGCGGCGGACGTGATGGTGATTCCACGCTCCTGCTCCTGCGCCATGTGGTCCATGGTTGCGGCGCCGTCGTGCACCTCACCGATCTTGTAGCTCTTGCCCGTGTAGTAGAGGATGCGTTCGGTGGTGGTGGTCTTGCCGGCGTCGATGTGGGCCATGATGCCGATATTGCGTGTGCGCTCCAGGGGGAATTCGCGCTTGGCCATCTCTGTGTCTCTCTCTACTCACGAACGACTGACTCGTGCGTCGTGTTGCGGTTATGCGGGGGGCGCAACGACCGAAAAAGGCTGATGGCGCGGCCTGGAATGCTACCGGCGGCCTCCGCCAACGCGGCGAAGTTCGCTAGCAGCCAGTAGCTGGTGCGGTCACAATCGTCGGCTCGCTGGCGACTCTGCTGTCGGCCAGCACGGCGGTGACCCGCATGGTGTACGCAGCGTTGGGCGCCTGGCCAACCAGCGATGACCAGGCGGTCTGCGGCGAATCAATGGGCGGCAACTGGCTCCAAGTGGCATCGAGGTTCTGCAGTTCGATTTCGTACCACATCAGCCCAGGGAGGTCGCCCGGCCACACCGGCGACAACTGCCAACCGCCACCAGGCACAGGACATACCGCTGCAAAGGCGACGATCGGCACGGCAGCGGCTTGGGCGATAGTGGACGCTGTCGCCGAGAGACTGGTGTCGCGCGCTGTGGCCGCGGCGCCTGGCGGCACCGTCGTCGGCGTCGCGGAGCTCTGAGAGCCATCGTCGCCCCAAATGGCACTGACCAGACTTCCGAAGCCAAGCGCCAGCAGGCACAAAGTGAAAAGTGCAGCGGCGATGAACCGGATCGATCGCGAACGCCCCGACTTCTCCTTCACCAGCCTCGACGCCGGAACGCCCAGCTGCCCGGCTACTGGGGAGGCCGAGACGTGGGGCGGCATCACCGGGACAACCGATCTATCCGGCGATGGCTCTGCCTGGACGCCAAGGGATGACTCAGTTCGCGGCACGGACCCGGCGCTGTGCAGCAGCGGCAATGCCCGTTCGCTGACCTCGGCCACTTGATGCGGCGGCAGGAGAGTGTGCGAGCCGCGAGTCACGACTCTTGAAATGAGGTCGCCGGCGCACACCAACACCCCTGACACTTTCGGTGGCATGGCGGCGGGGAGCGTTGCATCCAGAAGGGCCACCACCCCGACCACGGGTGTTCGCAGTAGCTGGGTGAGCAGCTGCGCCTCCTGCTCCGCGGCCACTAGAACGTCGCTCAACGATTGCGAGTCGGCCCACAGCTCACCATCGCGAAACTCGACCGTGTGCGAACAACGGCGAATGACGACCACAAACGCCCCGCCCGGGCCAACCACCAGGTGGTCGACGTTGCCCTTCGACCCTGGCAGCCGCAGGTCGTGCAACAAGGCATAGGCCGGCGGCAGCATCGCGAGCTGCATGGCCATCGACCGTTCATCGGCCGCGAGCGCCTCGAGCCATTTGGCCTCCGCAAGGAGTCGGTCGGCTGTGGCGCGCCGTTGCGACGCCTGTTGTAACGCGCTTCCACCAGCAACTCCGCCTTCAATCACAAAGGTGTTATCGACACGCCGACCCTCGCCTTGACCTTGGCTTGACGTTTCTGCCGTAATAGTCAGAGAATGCTGCTTCCACAGCAAGGCTCCCGAGGTGCTCAGCCCAGGGAGGTGAGCACGGCTTCAGCGGTTCTGCGGCCGCTGAAGAGGGCACCTTGGATTGAAGGTGTGTCGCGGTGATCACCGCAGACGAAGAGGCCGTCGCCCAGCGCTACCCGCTTCTTCGGTGCGAACGGCGGCTGCGAGTCGGGTTGACCGTGGGCGATCGTGTCGGTGCGCAGCACTCTCCACTCATCGACCTGCACGCCCCACCAGCGGCGCAGCTGAGCGCGGACCGCGTCGGGCAACGCGCTCAGGTCGCCATCGGCCGCCGGGCACGCTGCAGCGATCAGGGCTTGGCCCTGCGGCGCGTAGCTTGGTGAGACGTTGCTCATCACGGCCACATTCAAGGCCGGGCCGGTGATTGTGCCGTTCGTGTTGCATGTGCCGTCGAGCACGATCAGCTTGTCGTCCATAGGGGGCTGGGGCGCCGCGAACCACACGCACGACACGGTGCGCGATGCAGGCTCTGCAACGTGCCGCCTGCTCAGCAGCGTGGCTGCGGCGGGCCCTTCGGTGGCGACGACCACGCGGGCGGCGCTCACCACCCGCCCATCAGCGAGGCGAACTTCACCCGGTGCCACCGATGCGACAGCGCACCCGAGGTGCACAGTGTCCGGCAGCAGGCCCGCGGCCAGCTGTTCGGGGATGGCCTGCATGCCCAGCGCTGGCACGACCGAATCGCCGAGGGCGAGGCAACGCAAAATGATGTCGGCCATTCGCCGGCTCGCGGACAGGTTCACGTCCAGCTGGATGCCACCGAGCAACGGCCGAAAGAACCTGTCGATCATTCGGGTGCTGAAACCCTGCTCGCGTAGCGAGGTCAGCGTGCTCACGTCTTCGCGGTGCAGCAGCGACACCGGGTCGGCCTTGCGTAAACGATGCAGCACGCCGGCCAGGCGCACCTTGTCGGTCACGCTGCCCACTGGGGCGAACGCGCTGGAGAACAGCATGCTGGGCTTTCGGGTGGGGTCGCCGATGGCGTGCATCCGCTTGCCCAACCACACCAGTGACCCCGGATCGAATGCGCACGGACGCAGCGCTGCCAGGTCGAGCTGTCGACTGACCTCGGGGTAGGCCGTCAGCAGCACCTGAAAGCCGCGATCGAGACGAAAGCCGTCGACCACATCTGTGCGGACGCGACCGCCAACGCCATCCGAGGCCTCGACGACGACGACGGTGCGTCCGGCGGCCTCGACAGCGCGGGCCGCTGCCAAGCCGGCGAGGCCCGCACCCACCACGACGACGTCGACACGATCCGGTAGCTGCGAGGGCACGGACGCGACGTTCATGATCGCGTGAACCTACCGGAGACCGCAGGCGTCACAGCGGCCGAGTTCGTGTAGATTCCTTGTTCGGCGGCATGATATTCGACACATGTTGATTCGACTTCTGCGCACGCACCTTCGTCGCTACAAGAAGCTCCTGCTCGCGGTAGTGCTCCTGCAGGCCGCGCAGACGGCGGCGGCCCTCACCCTTCCCACACTCAATGCCGACATCATCGACATCGGGGTACGCAATGGCGACACCGCGTACATCTGGCGCCACGGCGGGCTGATGCTGTTGGTTGCCCTGATTCAAATCGGGTTCTCCATCGCCGCCATTTATTACGGCTCGAAGGTGGCCACCGGATTCGGTCGCGATGTGCGCGGCGCACTCTTCCATCAGGTCACCGAGTTCTCCGCTCGTGAGGTCAGCCATTTCGGCGCGCCCACCCTGATCACACGAGTCACCAACGACGCGCAGCAGGTGCAAACCCTTGTGCAGATGACCTGCACCCTGTTGATCGCGGCACCGCTGACGGCTGCGGGTGGCCTGGTGATGGCGCTACGCGAAGACGTGCAACTCACCTGGATTCTCGCGGTGGCGATTCCCGTGCTCGTGCTCTCCATCGGCACCGTCATCTACAACATGGTTCCCACCTTCCGCCGCGTACAGGAACGCACCGACGACATCAACGGAGTGCTACG
>JAYVVY010000163.1:0-4520 GCA_043786575.1 Ilumatobacteraceae bacterium | reverse complement strand
TGCGGGCGAGACGTCAACCAGCGGTAACTGGCCGCCAGCACAACCGTGTTCACCATCACCGCGGCCAGGATCAGGCCTACCCGGCTGAGAATGGCGACGCCGGTGACGCCGACGAAACCAGTCAAGACCGTCGCCGCCACCTGGCCACCGCCGACGATGGCGATTCCCAGCAACGACCGCAGCCGCGACCGCACGATGTTGGGCCGGTCGTCCAAAGAAACGTCAGCGATGTCGTCGAGTGCGTACTGCAGCACGTTGAACGCCTTCATGCCTGCCCACAGCGTCACGACAAGACCAATGATCAGGACGTACACATCCCCCTGCAGCTTGGTCGGATCCTTGGCGAGTTCGGGGCCGATGATCGGTATCCGGATGAACGCCGAATCGATGATCGACTCGCGCAGGTTCGGATAGCTCTCCAGCACGAAACCGAGGATGGTCGTGAAGACGAGGAGCAGCGGGAAGACCGAGAGAAAGGCAAAGTGGGCGACCAACGTCGCGTTGCGCCCGGTTCGGTGCACGCGATAGTTGGCAGCGCTGCGGACGAGAAGGTCGACAAACGGTGATCGCCGACGAAGCTCCAGCACCTTCGGGTGCTCCGTCCAGTTTCCTCTTGTCTTCGACACTCTCAACGTTGCCACCTGTGCCGAATCAGCCGCGCATATCGGCCAGCGCAGTGCCAGCGAGGTCATGGCCCAACATCACCAGCACCGTAGCGCCGCCCAGCCCGGCGGTGCCGTCCTTGATCCACGCCGGTGTCGGCATCAGCGAAACGGGTAGATCGCCCATCAACCTGCTGACCGATGCCGCGACGGCCTCGCTGCCCGCAATCACGTAGATCTTGCTCTCCGCGAGGTCCTCGTCGATGCCCGCGGCGTTGGTTGGCCCCGCAGTAGTGAAACCGAGCGCGGCGAACGCGTCGGTGAGTTCGCCCGCGGCGCCGTTGACACCCGAGGCGTTGGCGACCTTGACGATGCCGCCCTGAACCACCAGGGGCTCAGTTGTCGTGGTCGTGGGCGCTGACGTCGTGGATGTGGTGGACGTGGTCGATGTCGTCGAGGTGGAACTTGTCGTGAAAGTGGTCGTGGAGGTCGTGGTGGTGGCCACGGCCGTCGCCGGCGTGCGGTCGCTCTTGCACGCAGCGGGTGCCAACACGAGTAGCCCGACTAGCGCGCAGCGCCGGACGAGGTTCGCGTGGCTCATGATGCCTACAGCCTGCCGACTGATGCGTCGCGAGACAAGTCACCCCGTTCAATTCCTTGAGTTCGTCGGACGGTGTACGCGACGTTGTACGGTCCAGCGGGTGCGACGCTTGGGGGCTCAGCGCAGTGTTGCCACCTTGGTGGCGGTACTCACGATTGCTGGACTCGTCGCGATCCAACTCGTGTTCTTCGGCATGCCGCTGGGCCTGTGGGTCCGAGGGCTGGTGTTGGGCGTGTTGGCCGCGATGCTCGCAGTCGGTATGGCGCTGATCTATCGCGCCAACCGAGTGGTGAACTTCGCGCAGGCCGATCTGGGCACGGTGCCCACCAGTTTTGCCGCAGCGCTGATCCTGTTCTGGCAGTGGCCATACCTTGTCGGTCTTGGTGCAGGTTTGCTGATTGCACTGTTGCTCGGGATGGTGGTCGAGATGGCCATCATCCGCCGTTTCCGCAACGCACCGCGCATGGTGATGACGGTCGCGACTCTGGGCGTGACGCAGTTGCTGATTGTCCTCGGCATTCTCGTACCGCGCTGGTGGGGGAAGAATTTGGCCAGTCAGCGGCTGGAGTCACCGCTGGATTGGAAACTGACGCTGTCTGCCTCGATGCCACCGTGGAAGCCGGATTCCAGCATGTTCATTCTTGGCGGCAACGACATCATTGCGATGATCGTCGCTCCGCTCGCGCTCCTCGGGGTGGCGTGGTTCCTCAACCGCAGTCGCCTCGGTATTGCAATTCGGGCAGCCGCCGAGCGCAGCGATCGTGCAGCGATGTTGGGCATTCCGGTGGCCCGTCTCAACACCGTCGTGTGGATGCTGGCCGCAACCCTGTCGTTCGTCGCTCTGTTCTTGCGCAGCGGCATCACCGGTGTGCCGCTGGGGTACGCGGAGGGCCTCCCCACGCTGCTCATCGCGCTGGCGGCGCTGGTGATCGGCAGGTTGGAGAACTTGGGGGTCATTGCGGCCGCGGCCATTTCGCTCAAGCTGCTCGAGTTTGGAGTGCAGAGCAACGCCGACACGCCGTACCTTGCGTACCCCATCATGGCGGGCGCAATGTTCGTGGCGCTGTTGGCCCAACGGGTCACCACGTCGCGACGCGATAACGACGCAACCAGCAGTTGGCGCGGTGCCGAAGAAGTTCGTCCGCTGCCGCTACACCTCGCCAATCATCCGTGGGTGATGACCTTGCGGTACACGCTGCTCGCCGCTGCCGTGATGGGTGTGCTCTTGCTGCCGCAGGTGTTCGAAGTGGGCAACGTCATCAAGGCGACGGCGTTGCTGTCGTTTGCAATCATCGGGCTGTCCCTGGTGGTGCTCACCGGTTGGGCGGGTCAGGTCTCGCTCGGCCAGATGGCTATTGTCGGAATTGGTGCAGCTGTCAGCGCCACGGTGACGTCCCGTTGGAACGTCGACCTGACGCTTGCGCTGGTCATTGGCGGCATCGCTGGCGGCCTGGCCGCGTTCTTGGTTGGTGTGCCAGCCCTGAGATTGCGCGGGCTCTACCTTGCGGTCACCACCTTTGCGCTTGGCCTCGCCACCGAGTTCTGGTTGCTCAACGATCGCTTCTTCGGATGGTTCCCGAAGGCGGAGACCCGTTTCAACCGCCCGCCCCTTTTTGGGCGCATCAGCGTCGACACACCCACTCGCTACTACTTCTATTCGTTGACTGTCTTCGCCCTGCTGTACTTCGCCCTGCGAGGTATCCGGCGTTCGCGCACCGGCCGTGTCATCATCGCGATCCGAGAGAACGAACGCGCGGCGCAGAGCTTCTCGATCGGTTTGGTGCACGCGAAGCTCACCGCGTTCGTCATTTCTGGCTTTGTTGCCGGTGTTGGCGGGGCGCTGTTCGTCCATCAGCAACGTGCATTTTCCATTGACAGCTTCTCCACCGGCGAAAGCTTCAACGTCTTTACCAGCGCCGTCATCGGTGGTGTCGGCTCGCTGGGCGGTGCGCTGCTTGGCGCGTTGTACTTGCGCGGTACGCGGTGGTTCATCACCGATCAGGCATGGCAGCTGCTGTCCACTGGCTTTGGTGTGTTGCTGGTGCTGCTCGTGCTGCCGGGTGGCCTGGGTGGGCTGTGGGTCAAGCTGCGCGATGTCGTCGTTCGTCTCGTCACCGGTCAACGTGTGGATGAGCCTGTGGCTGGCGTTCCAGAGCCCGTCGTTCCAGAACCTGTCGTTCCAGAACCTGTAGTTCCAGAAGCTGTAGTTGACGCCGTTGTGGAGGAGACCGTATGAACGCGTTTGGTCGCTTCCGCGGGCACGTCGCGCACCCGATGCTGTGGCTGCGTGGGATCTGTGGCGGGCAGTCGGCGTTCCCGCTTGTCGTCCTGTTCGGTCTCAACGCCGTCGACGAACTGGACCGAACGGCCTTCGGCATTCTGTTGCCCAACATTCGCGACGAATTTGGGCTGGACAACACCAAAGTGCTCGGCATCGTGGCGTTGTCATCGGTTGCTGCACTCGCGTTGCAGGTGCCAATTGCGCAGTACGCAGACCGCTCGAAGCGGGTGCCGCTGGCTGTCATCGGTGCGCTCATCTGGGGTGCATTCAGCGGTATGACCGGTTTGGCCACCGGTGTCGTGCTGCTCACCGTCGCGCGCAGCGGCAGCAGCCTGGGTAAGGCGGTCATCGACCCCACTCACAACTCGCTGCTCGCCGATTACTACCCGATCGAGGCGCGTAGCAAGGTCTTCAGTACACACCGCGCGGCCAACGCTGCCGGTGCGTTTGTGGGTCCGCTCAGTGCTGGCTTACTGGCATACGCGTTCGGTTGGCGTGTTCCCTTCATCGTGTTCGTAGTGCCAACCGTGCTCTTTGCCCTCTTGGCCCTGAAGCTGCACGAGCCAGTTCGCGGCAAGTGGGAACGCGAAGCAATGGGTGCCAGCGAGGAAGTGGCGAACACCGAGGAGACCGTTCCGTCATTCGCCGAGAGTTGGCGCACGGTGCAAAAGATTCACACGCTCCAGCGGCTGTGGTGGAGCCTTCCCTTCCTGGCTACCGCGCTGATTGGCTTCGTGGTTCTCGCGTCGCTGATGTACGAGCAGCAGTTCAACCTCGACGAGCGCGGTCGCGGCATCGCAGCCGCGGTTTCGGAGCCCTTCCAGCTGGTCGGTCTCGTCGTCGGCACTCGCTACATCACCAAGCGATTCATGGCTGACATGCGCGGGCTCATCCGCTTCATCTCGCGAGTCGCGCTCCTCACCTCGGTGGCAGCAGTTGCGTTTGCGCTGTCGCCCAACGTTGTGGTGGCGGTTGCGGTCAACTGCGTGATCTCGGGCACGCTCGCTGTCGTCGGACCGGGCATTCTGGTCGCACT
>JAYVVY010000162.1:0-4063 GCA_043786575.1 Ilumatobacteraceae bacterium | reverse complement strand
AACTGGCGGTGGCGGCTCCCCACAGGAAACCGTCAGGAAACGTGGTCGCTGGTCGTTCACTCATGGCCGGAAGAGTGTGTCACCTCTAGATACCGGTTTCGACGCATCACCAGAGTTGTAGCTGCTCCCAGGTGATGGCAACGTCACTGACGGTCTGCCACGTCAACCGTCCGCGACCGCCGGGGCGTCGCACTTCAACGCGCTCGGCGCGCAGGCTGCGCGCGGCACCGTTGGCATCGAAGATGGTGATACTGCCGTCGATGGCAATGCCGGACATCTTGCCGGAAAACCAGCGGCCGCCTTCGCCCTTGCGAAAGCGCACCGGTTCGCCGGCGCGCAAACCAAGGCGCTGCAATGTCGTTGCATCAATCACGTCGCTGCATCAATCACGGCGTGTCAGGCGCCCGCGAGCATGCGGGCCTGCAGCTTGCGCATGCCAGCTAGCCAACGGTCGTAGTCGCCGGTTTTGCGTTGCAGGTAGGTGAGCACCTCAGGGTGAGGGAGGATCAGGAACAACTCGGCGTTGATGGTGGCGACGGCGACGTCGGCCACTTCGGCGGGCTCCAATACGCGGCCAGCAGAACGCACGACGCTGCTACTGATGCCGGTGGACGGGTCGTCGCCAGCGCGCAGCATGGCCGTGTTGACACCCTGCGGACACAGGCAGCTGACCCTGACGCCAGCGTCGCCATACGTGATGCTCATCCACTCCGCAAATGCCACTGCCGCGTGCTTGGTCATGCTGTACGCCGCCGAGCCGATTTGACTGAGCAATCCAGCAGCCGAGGCAGTGGAACAGAAATACCCCTCACCGCGTTCGAGCCATCCGGGTAGGAGATACTTCGCTGCCCATCGGTGTGCGTGCACATTGACGTTGAATGCAAGTTCCCATTCCGACTCTGGGCTCTCCGGCCCGCGGCCGATGCCGACACCAGCGTTGGCGAAAAACAAATCGATCGGGCCGAATGCCTGCTGGGCCGTCTCGATCAGGACCCGGTTGCCTTCCTCGGTGCCCACGTCTGCGCCAACAGCAAGCGCACTGCCTGGGCGCAGTGCATTGAGCCGGTCGGCGACTTCGCCGACGGCGGCTTCCTGCAGATCTGCGACGACGACGCGGGCGCCCCCGGCGTGGAAACGCTCGGCCAGCCCTTCACCAATTCCACCGGCAGCCCCGGTGACGACGGTGTGCTTCCCCATGAGTTCCATCTGGCGCAGCGTAGGCGGTGACAGCAGCCACACACTGGAACGGTGTTGGAACCTTGGTTGCGCAATTGTTCGTTAGGCATGGCGCTACCATGCCCACAGAAGCGCAGCGAACGATGTACGTTCGTGACACGCCAGTCCGTGAAGGAGAAGCACAGTGACCGAGACCACCGATGCCGTCATCCACGAGGCCTTGAGCGTGATTGACAAGGCCCTTTCGCAGATGATGAGCCGAGAGTTGGTGTCGTCGGGTGAAATCACCGACGTGCTGCTTGATGTGCGCACACTGCTCACCATGCCGCAACACGCAGTGCCCGCCCCCGTCTGATTCGCAGGGCGGCTGCGGTGCTACGCAGCCAGTAGGTCTTTGAACGCGCGCACGAGGCAATCGTGCAGGAGTTGTGGTTCCGTGACGGCCGCGGTATCGATGTTGACGCCCATGTCCAAGCTGTGGTTGTAGCTCAGCAGCGTCAGGTTGAACGCGACGCCACCCAATGGGCCCACCGGATAGTTCTCCAGCATCTGTGCGCCGCAGAGGTACATCGGCATCGGCGCGCCGCGAACATTGCTGGTAGCGAAGTCGATGGTCTGGGCCTGTTGACGAGCGAGGCGAGTGATCATGCTGGTGGGTAGCGCAGCCGCAACGGCGGCCAGCGTGTCCAGCGATGCGGTTGCGCTGGCCTCCTTTGCGGCGCCTGCCGCAGCCTGAATCGCCGCGAACCGTTCGGCGATCGGCATGTCGCCCGTGGGTACCAACATGCGTGCCAGCGAGAAGGCGTTGGCGCCCGAGGTCTCGGTACGAGTACTGATGGCCATACTGGAACGGAGTAGCTCGACAGGTGCGCCCAGGTCCCGGTGGTAGCGACCGGCTGCCTCGGCGGCGCACGCGAGGAATGCGGTGTTCAGCGTGCCGCCCAACCTCTTGGCCGCTGCCCGCGTTTCACCGAACGGAGCCCGCAGCACTTCCATACGGCGCTGCAGCGACCGCTTGGTCCATAGCGGAGAATGCGCTCCCTCGGTGTCGCCCAGCTGTTGCATCACGCCGCGCAGCGTGTCGGCGGCGGCGGAGCCAGCCTCTGGAATACCTGTGGGGTCCATCAGCAGATCCTTGATCTGCTTCAGCAGGCCAATCGGCATGCGCAGGCCTCCGTTGAGCAGGTCGCGCAAGAAGTCCGGGGCTGGCACGTCGTCGGCAGCGGCCTCGTTGGCGGCGGCGATCAGGTCGGGGTCGAGTGGCTCCGGCTCATCGATGTCTCGCTCAAAGTCGAGGAACTGCAGACTCAGCTGCACGCCACCTTCGCCATCGACGATGGTGTGATGCATCTTCTGGATGAGTGCGCTCTTGCCGCCGCGCAATCCGTCGACCACAACGAACTGCCAGAGCGGCCGGGTGCGGTCGAATGAGTCGCATGCGATCAGGCTGGCCAGGTCGAGCAGCTGGCGCATCGTGCCCGGCTTCGGGAGGGCCACGTGGCGCACGTGATAGCGCAGATCGAAGTTGGAGTCGTCCACCCACATCGGCGCGCTGAGGTTGGCGGGGGCCGTCTGCACGCGTTGACGAAGTCGGGGGACCGCGTAGGTGGCGCGCTCCATGCGACGCAGCAGCATGTCGAAGTTCGGCGACTTGTCGAGCACCGTGACGTTGGCGAAGGTGCTGCTGAGGTGCGGGTCCTTCTCCAGCCGCCACATCAGCCCTTCCGCATCGCTCATCTTGCGGTCGAAATGCAGCTCAGCCATACGCCGAGACTACGGCATGATGACACACGACGATCTAGCCGATCGCGCGGAGGGCGGCGAGGGCCGCCTGGCCGAGGGCCAAGCCGACGATGGCGCCGCCGACAACATCACTGGGATGGTGTATGCGGACGTAGGCACGGCTGGTGCCGACCACACCGGCCAGCGCGAACCATGCGGGAGCGGTGACCGCCCCGCCCCATGCGGTGAGGATGCTGGCCGCAAAGAACGCTGACGAGGCGTGGCCGCTGGGAAAGCTGCTGGTGGACGGCCGACGCACCGGGTACCGCGGGTCGCCCGTTTCGGTGGGCCGCGTGCGGCGAAACAGACGCTTGATGCCCTGATTCACGATGATGCTTTCCGCACCGATGAGCGCAGAGAAGATGAACGCCTGGTTGGCGTGGTGGTCGCTGGTGAGGCCGCGCACGGCGCCGGCGAAATGCCAGATGAGGCTGAAGTCGCCCAACTCACTGGCGGTGGTGAAGATGGCATCGGCAGCCTTGTGGCCGCGCAGCCGTTCCAGCTGGGCGTCGGCCCACGCATCGAACGACTCGACCGCCTTCAGATCTTGAATGCTCACGCGACCGCCGGGGTGAGGAACCGCACCGGTGCTTCGGTGGCTGCGAGCGAAGGGTCTCCGCCGAACGCGGGGCACCAGGGCTGGTAGGCGCATGACTTGCACAGCGGCCCCTGGCGCGGCTGGAACACGCCGGTGAGGCACGCCCGCTCGACCGCCTTCCAGACGGCGGTGGTGCGGGTGGTGAGGAACCGGACTGACTGCGCCGTCGGTGTGGCAGTGATGGTTTCGCCGGTGCGCAGATACATCAGCCGGATGGACGACGGACGCTGGCCCAACACTTCCTCGCACAGGAACGAATAGAAGTGCACGCCGGCCAGGCTCTTCTGCTGGTACATCGGCCCCGGTGCGCGGCCTGTCTTGTAGTCAGTGACCACTAGGCCACCCTGCTCGTCCAGCTCCAGCCGGTCGATGATGCCGCGTAGCCCGAGGTCGCCAACCTTCGCCTCCAGCCGAATCTCCAACCCGATCTCGCGGATGGCGGTGGGGTCTTCCATGGCGAAGTACGCCTCGACCAACGTCCACGCGTCGTCGAAGAATGCCTGCTGT
>JAYVVY010000161.1:0-6553 GCA_043786575.1 Ilumatobacteraceae bacterium | reverse complement strand
TCGGAATACGTGTTCGAGGTTCGTTGGTGGCAACCCAGCGATCTCCACGATGCCACGCCGGTCGCTCCCGCACTGCTCAGTGGCCACCTTGCGCGGCTGCTGCGTGACGGTCCACCGAAACTAGCCATCGACGTAGAGGTCTGACGCAATAGCGTCTCTTGCTATGCCCAGTTCCGCCACCATCGCCGCCTTTGCTGCGGCGTCACTGCTGTTGTTGATCATCCCCGGGCCGGCGGTGCTGTACGTGGTGAACCGCAGTGTCAGTGACGGTCGCCAAGCCGGGCTTGCAGGGGTTGCCGGCCTCACACTTGGAAACCTGGTGCACGCCATCGCAGCGGCGGTCGGCTTGTCCGCAGTACTCGCCACCTCGGCGGCAGCCTTCAACACGGTCAAGTGGCTCGGTGCCGCATACCTCATCTACATCGGCGTGCGCACTCTGTTGCGGCCGCCACAGGAGATGACCGCCGACCAGCCAGCGGTCAGCGTGCGCCGCTCCTTCACGCACGGCGTCGTGGTCAACGTGCTGAACCCGAAGGTCGCCTTGTTCTTTCTGTCATTTCTGCCACAGTTCATTCGCCCCGAGGTGGGCCGGCCAGGTGTGCAAGCGCTAGTGCTCGGTCTCGTCTTCGTGGGTATCGGTTTCTGCACAGACAGCACGTATTCGCTCGTCGCCAGCCACTTGCGCCACGTCTTGTTGCGCGGCAAGGCGCTGCCCTTCGTGCAGCGATGGGTGGCCGGCACCGTGTTCATCGGGCTCGGTGTGGTAGCAGCCACCGCTTCGGCCACCCACGCCCGTCACGCCGCTCCCGCGAAAACTGTCTGACGCGTGCTGTTCAGTGCTTCTGCGTGGCCGGGCCTGGCGGATGGTTCCATCACCGTCACATTTCGCACGTGGAGCAAGCCTCAGGCCAAAGTTGGCGGCCGCTACCGCGTCGCGGGCATGTTGCTGGAGGCAACAGCTGTGGGCGAGGTCTCCGTGGGCTCACTCACCGAAGCTGACGCAGTCGCCGCCGGCGAGGCCAGCCTGGCAACTCTTCTGAAGCGGCTCACGCCGGCGGCAGCCGACTCGACTGTCTGGCGTGTCGACCTGCGCTACATCGGTATTGACGACAGAATCGAACGCCGGGCCATTGATGACCTGACCGATGATGACGTCGCTGCGCTGCGCGTTCGTCTCGACCGCTTAGATCGAGGCGCGGGGAAACCGTGGACACGCACGACGCTGCAGCTGATCGAGAAGTATCCGGGCGTAGTCAGTACCGCGTTGGCGCGTCACGCAGGCCAGGAGCGCCCGGACTTCAAGATCAATGTCCGCAAGCTGAAGGAGATGGGGTTGACCGAGAGTCTCCAGGTCGGCTACCAGCTCTCACCGCGCGGGGCGTCTCTGTTGCGGGCGATCCGCTAGCTGTTACGGTGCCCGCCGTGCCAGTTGCATCGGGTGACCCGCTGTTTCGTCCGATGTGTGTCATCGGCGACTTTGCATGGGACGTGCTCATCCGTACCAACAGCGAGCTGTTGCGTGGCGGCGACACCTTTGGCGAAGTGATGCTGACACCCGGCGGCAGTGCGGCCAACGTTGCGGTGTGGGCGCGTCGTGCCGGGATGAACACTCGGTTCATCGGCAAAATTGGGCGCGACCGCTTCGGCCAGCTCGCTGAGGAAGACCTGGATCGCGAGAAGGTTGACGCGCACTTCGTGGAAACCGATGCGCACCTCACCGGTTCGGTGGCCGTGTTCGTCGACCACACCGGCGAACGTTCGATGGTCTCGGGTCACGGTGCCGACTTTTACCTGCTGCCCCAGGAGCTGCCACGCGACATCATTCGCAGCTCGCGCCATCTCCACCTCACGGCGTGGTCGTTCTTCATTGACCCACCTCGGGCCGCAGTTCGCGAAGCGGCCCACCTCGCGCAGGCTGCGGGGGCGACGCTGTCGTTCGACCCAGGCTCATTTCAGATGATCGGCGAGATGGGCGTGCGGCAATTCTTGTCGGTCACCCAAGACCTGGGCATCAATGTGCTCCTCCCCAACAAGGAGGAAGGCAGCATGCTCACCGGCGGGCTCTCTGAGCCCGACGAGATTGCTGCCGCGCTGGCCGAGCTGTACCCGAAGGCGCTGATCATGCTCAAGCTCGACGCCGACGGGGCGCTGGTGTGGGAGGACGGCCACGGCACACACATCCCCGCGGGCAGCAACAATCTGGTCGACGCAACGGGTGCCGGCGATTCCTTTGCCGGCGGGTTCCTCGCCCACTATCTGGAGCACGGCGACGCCGTGGCGGCTGCCAGATTCGCGACGACGATCTCGGCCTGGGTCATCGAGCACCTCGGCGCCCGCCCAGAACCCGACGCCAAACTCCGCGCCGCCCTCCGCCGCCCGTAGTTAGTCGTCGGCGGCTCGTAGGCGTTCGATGACCGGCTGAAACTCGTCGATAGAGCGGACGGAGAAGTAACTGATTCCCCATCGCTCGCGGCAACGCAGCAGGTGGGCAGCGATCCCATCGTGGGTGCCGTAGGCAAGAAACGGCGTTGTTGCTGCATCGTCGTAGGACAGCGAATCGATCTCCAAAAGATCCTGGCGCAGCGCCCCTTCGCGGTCGTCGGTCACCTTCACTCGCTGCACGAGTGCGTTGAGCTCAACGTCACGACGACCCGCGCACGACTGAATGTGCGCAACCGTCGAGTCCAGCCGGTCGGCCTCCCAGCGCACCTCGTGGCTCTGACCGTCCGCCAGGGTGCGGCCAAGCATCATCAGGCCGATGATGTCGGCGTGTCGAGCTGCATGAGCGAGCGCGGCCAGGCCGTTGACGCCCGCCATGATCGGCAGTCGCGACTGCAGCGCACGCATAGTGCTCGCGCCAGTCAGGTGATAGTGCACGCCGTCAAACGTCACGGTTTCGCCATCAAACAGTCGGCGGAGAATCTCGATCGATTCAGCGAGACGCGCCTTGCGGACTTTCGGTGGATCGAATGCCATTCCCATCGCGACGTACTCAGTGAACGAATGGCCGGCCCCGATGCCCATCTCCACGCGACCACCGGTGAGGTGGTCAAGATTCGCGTACTCGGCAGCGAGCAGTGCGGGGTGATGGAAGTCGTTGTTGATGACCAAGGGGCCGACGCGCAGCTGAGTCGTCGCTTCCGCCATGGCCAGTAAGGGCACCGTCGGCGACCAGTTCGGCGAAAGGTGGTCGTAGGTGTGAATCACATCGAAGCCTGCTGCTTCGGCACGGCGGGCCTGATCGCGCAACTCGTCGGCAGACCCATCACGAGCCTGGTACCCGAATCGGAACGAACGCATCAGAGCGCACGCATTCGGTTGCCCCTCGGGTTGTGCTCCACCTCGGCGAGCCCGAGACGTTCCATCAGCGGTGGTACGTACATGCCGAATCGGCCGCGGAGCCCCTTCTTCAAGCCGTACCAGCCGCCGCGTGGATTGTCGACCGAACGCCCCCATGCCTCGACGCTGCCGTCTTTGGCTGGCTTCTGTTCGTCTGCAGAACCCAGTTCCATCCAGTCGCCGTGCGCCACCAACATTGCGTGAAGCTCGTCCAGACACCGCGCGTCGTACAGCAAGACCGTCTTACCCACCGTGCACACGATCACGGCGACGCCGTCACGCACATCGCGATGCATCGTGTACGCGGAACTGAGGGGCGGTGTCTGCAACTGCCAGGGGTCTTCGACGGTGCCAGTTCCATTCGCTGTCATGTCCAGATCGTATGGCACGTGACGAGGTCCGAAACCCGCTCGTTCCGCACCTGTTTGGGCCGTAACATCGGCTCAGTGACTTCGACTGCGACTGCCGCCACCCCCACTCAGCCGGCGATGTCGGTGGCTGATTGGGGGCTGCTGGCACTGCCTGGTTTGGTGTGGGGCACGTCATTCTACTTCATCGCCGAAGGGCTCCAGGCGTTCCCGGCTGCGCTGATCACGCCGATGCGGGTCGGATTCGGCGCGCTGACGTTGGGACTGTTTCCGGCCGCTCGCCGTGTGCGAATCGACCGCAGCGACATGCCGCGTATCGTGCTGCTGGGTGTTATCTGGATGGCAATCCCGCTGTCCATCTTTCCGTTCGCCGAGGAGCGCGTCTCGTCGTCCGTCACCGGAATGCTGAACGGCGCCACGCCGCTGTTCATTGCCGTGGTCGCCGCGTTCATGGCTCACCGGCTACCACCAAGACACCAGATAGTTGGCGTGTCTGTGGGCTTCTCTGGCGTCTTGCTGATCGCGGTCGCCTCGGGTAGCGGCGGTGACAACTCATGGTTCGGTATTGGCCTGATCTTCGTCGCGCTCGTGTTCTACGGCTTCTCGCTCAACCTCGCGGTTCCGCTGCAGCAGAAGTACGGCGGCCTGCCCGTGCTGTGGCGTGCCCAGATGATTGCCCTCGTGATCGTCACGCCGTTCGCAATCCCGTCACTTGGCGACATCGAGTTCGCATGGGGTCCGTTCTTCGCCGTGGTCGCGCTCGGCGTGTTCGGAACCGCACTCGCGTTCGTGGTGATGGCCAGCAATGCAGGGCGGCTGGGCAGCACCCGTGCATCCGTCAGCGTGTACATCGTGCCGGTGGTATCGCTGCTGCTCGGCGCGCTGGTTCGCCACGAGTCAGTCGCTGTCCTTGCCATTGCCGGCTGCGCCATCGCAATCCTCGGTGCCTACCTCACCAACCGCTCGCGGGCGTAACAGCGGGGATCTACTCTCCCGACATGGCGAACGAACAGAACCGCGAACATTGGAATCGCAGCGGCGACATGTGGGTCGCTTACCAGCGCACGTACGACTGCATGCTGGAACCGATCGGAGCGCTACTACTTGACAGCGCCGCGCCCACGAGCGGTCAACGAGTTCTTGACATCGGCTGCGGTTATGGCACGACCTCTTTGGAAGTCGCCAAGCTTGGCGCACATGTGCACGGCGTCGACATCTCCACACCAATGGTGTTCGCCGCTCGCGAACGCGTCCCAACGGCGACATTCGCTCTGACAGATGCACAGACCGAGCCCCTCGGCGGGCCGTACGACGCAGTGATTTCGAGATTCGGCGTGATGTTCTTCGACGATCCGGTGGCGGCCTTTGCCAACATCGCTGACCATACAAAGCCAGGCGGGCAGCTGACCTTCGTGTGCTGGAACGACCAGGCTCGTTCCAGTGCCGCATGGGCGGGCGGTGAGTTGCTCCGCGCCGCGTTGCCTTCGCCGCCACCTCCGCTCCATCCGCACGCACCAGGTCCGTTCGCCTTTGCTGACCCAGATCGAACGCGGGAAATCCTCTCCGTTGCGGGGTGGACTGACATCTCGATCGCAGCCCACGAGGTTCCATGTGCGGTCGGCTGGTCAGACTCGGACGGCGTCGAGGAACGACTCGCAGTCGTGCTCGCGGCAGAGGCGGGTCAACTGATGCGTGATCAAATACCTCTTGCCGAGCAGCCAGCGCTCGTCGAAGCGACGCGTGCTTCGCTGCGAGAGCGAGTTGTGGACGGCGCAGTTCGCCTTCATGCGTCGATTTGGTTGGTGTCGGCGACGCGCTAGCCGCGCTGGGTCAGGTACGCGCGGCAGAGTTCGTGGAGGCGTGCTCTGTCGAAGCTGGGGTCATGGCCGGCGTGGACTACCTGCACGGGCAGGGTCAGTAAGCGCTCCATGGTGGCGCAGTAGTCGGGGATGTTCGACTCTGGCAGTTCGTCGAGCAGCGGCCCGTCGTACAGCGCGTCGCCGCTGAACAGCGTGCCGCTGGCTTCGTCCCACAGGCCGATGGAACCGGGCGAGTGGCCGGGAAGGTGGAGCACCTCGAACGCCCTGTCCCCCGTGTAGATGATGTCGCCTTCGACGACCTGACGGGTGACCCGCGCGGGCTGTTGGCGATACTGCTCGAACACGTAGCCGGGTGGCAAGGCATCCACGAAGTACGGCGACTCCAGCTCGTAGCCCGAGGCGGTCAACATCGCCACCGCTTCCTCGCCCCAGCCCTGCACCATGTCCAGCGTGTGCAGCGCGCCGGCTTCCAGCAGCGGTGCCTCCAGCGGATGAGCGATCACGTCGGCGAACTCGTGGTGCGACCCGATGTGGTCGTCGTGGCCGTGCGTCGCGACCGCCGTCACCGGCTTGTCGAGCAGCGCGCCCATCTCCTCCACCAGGCTGCACACGCCCATGCCGGTGTCGATCACTAGATCGCGGTCGCGTCCGCGGACGTGCCAGATGTTGCACCGCATGAGCGCGACGACATGCGGCTCCCACAGCAGCGTGATGGAGTCGTCGATCGTGCAGCGCTCGAACCAACGATCAGCAACAGGCAGCACCACCGGCGAACTCATGATCCGACGCTAATCCGCTACTCGTTCGCAGTGCAGCCGCCACGTGACGTCAATGCCCACCTCGCCCGGCGCCGACGGCTCATCGGGTTGTTCCGACACTCGGGTGAAGCCAACC
This sequence comes from Ilumatobacteraceae bacterium, assembly GCA_043786575.1. GTDB lineage: Bacteria > Actinomycetota > Acidimicrobiia > Acidimicrobiales > Ilumatobacteraceae > UBA668. Next base: position 132 of record JAYVVY010000161.1, on the reverse strand, counting down.
TTCTCGGGAACCCGTGCGCTCGCGATATTCGCCGCGTCGTGGTGGATCTCCAGATAGGTGACACGGTCGATGGAGAATGCCGCTTGAACTAGCGCCGCACCGCTGCGGTAGCGATGCCCTGACCTGTACGTC
>JAYVVY010000160.1:0-3937 GCA_043786575.1 Ilumatobacteraceae bacterium | reverse complement strand
AGAGCGGCCAGCGCCGCCACGGCGACAACAAGGCCGACGGCGGCCATCGTGAGGCTGCGCGCACGGGGTGCTCGTGTCAGGTCGCCGTCCTGTTTCGGCGAAACCGGCGGGCGGACGACGGCCAACAAGTTGCCAGCGAACAGTGCACCGCCGAGCGCGAGCAGCATCCACACGATGAGGTCCTTGCCGAGGAACATGCCACCAGTCTGCCTCCGGTACGCCGGGGGTTGCACAACGGCGCGACAATTCGCACATGGGTTTCCACCACGTAGCACTCGCCACTCATGACGCTGCGGTCACGCACCGCTTCTACACGGACGTGATGGGTTTCCATCTGGTCAAGGTGGTCGCCGCGCCGAACCCGCCCAACGCTCAGGGCGTGGTCACCGGGTTCAGCAAGCACTTCTTTTACGCCACTGACGAGTCGCCCAATGGCGAGACCGGGATGATGGCGTTCTGGGAGATCCACGACCCGGCCATCGGCACTGAGTTTCCCGTCGACATCAACAAGTCGCATGGCCTGCCGGCGTGGGTGAACCACATTGCATTCGACGCCCCCTCGCTGGACGAATTGGCCCGCCACCGCGACCGCTGGCGCAGCCACGGGCAGACCGTGCTCGAGGTCAACCACGAGTTCTGCGTCAGCATCTACATCACGGACCCCAGCGGCAACATGGTCGAGTTCTGCCACAGCCTGCGGGCGTTCACCGATGAGGAGAAGGCACGGGCAGCGGCCATCGTTACCAACCCCGCACCGGACCTCGACGAACACCCGCCCAAGATCACCGTCTGGCAACCCCTGGTCGCCGAACCCGTCAGCTGAGTTCTCTTAATGGAGGGTTCCAAGCCCTCCCCAGGTGTTGGAAACCCTCCATTAGGTTTGGGCGTTGAGGATCTTGTCGATCTCTTCCATGGCCTGGCCGGCAAAGCCAGACCAGAGGCGGGCGAAGACCGGCATTGCGAGGCGACCGACTTTGGTAGGCGTGAGTTCCCAGCTCCACGTGATGCGCGTACCGTCGCCGTCGGGTGCGAATGCCCACGTGCCGGAGGCAGCGACCACGAGCAGCTTGAGTACGCCCTTGACGTTGCTGATGTCGTAGCCAAACTTGTTGGGCTGATCGATGACGGTGAGCGTCTCCAGCATGTTGCCACCGTCGCTCATCTTGATGGTGCGCGTCTGGCCGACGGCGGTACCCCACTCACCCTCCTGGCCAGTCACTTCCACGATTGGCGCAATCGCCCAGTAGCGCCGCCCGAAGATCTGCGGCAACGGCACGACCAGGACAGGGTGATACGCCGCGTCCACGGCGACAGGAAACGTGCAGGACTTCTCCAAATGGCGCGTGCTCATGCGCGCGAACCTACTTCCTCACCGAAGTGACGCGTGTCTCCGCCATCGCGCCAGGTCCTGTCCGGCGAATCGCGTCAGTTCCCGCGCCCGCCACCCCGGCAGATGCTCAGACACCGCGGGCGGCGTTGCCGAACTTGGTGTACTGGCCGCGCCAGACCAGGCGAGCGACGCCGGTGGGGCCGGAGCGGTGTTTGGCGATGATGAGCTCGGCGCTGGCCTTATCGGGCGAGTCGCGGTTGTACACCTCGTCGCGGTAGAGAAACATCACCACGTCCGCGTCCTGCTCGAGCGAGCCCGACTCACGAAGGTCGGCGAGCATCGGCCGTTTGTCGGCGCGGCTCTCCAGGTTTCGGCTCAGCTGGCTGAGGGCGATGATCGGCACGTCGAGTTCACGGGCCAGCACCTTGAGGCCACGACTGATTTCGCTGACTTCCAGCTGGCGGTTCTCGCTGTTCATGCCGCCGCTCATCAGCTGCAGATAGTCGATCATGATGAGTGCCAGCCCACCGTGGCGGGCCTTCAGCCGGCGAGCCTTCGCACGAATCTCCATGACGGTGACACGCGGGTTGTCGTCGAGATACAGCGGCACGCTGTCGATGCGGTTGATCGCGCGGCCGATCTTGGTCCAGTCCGCCTCCACCAGCCGGCCGCTGCGCAGTTTCTGTGATTCGACCTCCGCCTCGCTGGACAAAATTCTCTGCGTGAGCTCGGCGTGCCCCATTTCCAGAGAGAACACCAAGACCGGCTTCTGGGTGTTCTTCGCCACGTTGGTAGCAATCCCCAACCCCATCGCGGTCTTTCCCATTGCGGGTCGCGCGCCGATGATGTTCAGGGTGCTGGGCTGGAGGCCGGAGAGGATTTCGTCGAGGTCGTTGAAGCCGGTGGCAGCGCCGGTGATGCTGTCGCCGCGCTCGAACGTCTCTTGCAGCTTGTCCATCGCCAGCGGCAACAGATCCGACAGCGGACGGGTTGAGTCGATGACCCGGTCTTCGGCTACCTCGAAGACTTTCGTCTCGGCCTCGTCGAGCGCTTTGGTGACGTCGTCGGGCTCCATGTACGCAATCTCGGTGATCTCACCAGCAACGCTGATCAGCCGACGCAGCACCGCGGTGTCCTGCACGATCTTGGCGTAGCGCGACGCATTCGAAATTGCCGGTGTGGCGTTCTGCAGTTCGAGCAGCGCTTGCGAGCCACCGATCTCTTCGATCAGTCCATTGCGGCGCAGTTCGTCGGCAACCGTGACGATGTCGACCGGCTGACCCGTCGCCATCAACCCACGAATTGCCGAGTAGATGTGTTGGTGCGCGGGCTTGTAGAAGTGCTCGACCTGGACGCCCAGCTCGCTGACCTGGCCAACCACCTCGCGCGAGAGCAACAGCGCGCCCAGCAAGCTCTCCTCAGCGCTGAGGTTGTGGGGAGGCACGCGACCGTTGTCGCGCCGAGGCGCGGGTCGATCGCGGCCGGAATCGCGGGAGTTACCCGACCGGAAGTCCGTCATGATGCACCTACCTTGCCGTACTTGCCCTGGGGATCGATAGGGCCGAAACGTGTGGATTACTACGGGGTTTGCCTGTGGACCGGCTGGGGATAAGTACCGGGGCATAGAGACAGCGCAGCCCCGGCGGCGGCCGTAACCGGCAACCACCAGGGCTGTGGATAACACTGTGTGTAACGACGTCGCTGCAGCCAGCGGTGCCGAAACGGGAACTACTTGGCGACGACCTCGATGGTGATCGGGAACTCGACGTCGTGGTGCAACTTCGCGGCCACCTGGTAGGTGCCGGTGGTCTTGATGTGGTCGACGTGCAACTTCTTGCGGTCGAGCACGATGTGCGCCTGGGCCTCGACGGCGGCGGCGACATCGGCAGCGGTGACCGAGCCGAACAAACGGCCTTCGGCACCAGCCTTCACCGGAATCGTGATGGTCTTGGCGACCAGGGCCGAAGCCACGGTCTGTGCGCTCTCACGGTCCTGCGCATCGCGCAGGTCGCGGGCACGACGCATGGCAACAGCCTGCGCCGCGGCACCATCGGTGGACTTGATGGCATGGCCCTTGGGCAGCAGGAAGTTGCGAGCATGGCCATCGGCCACCTCCACCACGTCGCCGCGCTTGCCGAGACCCTTACGGTCGGAACGAAGGATCAGCTTCATCAGCCCTCCACCTCGTCGTCAGCGCCGGTCTCTTCGACTTCGGTGCTCTCGATGGCGACAGCGGCTGCCGCTGCGGCCTGAGGCTCGCGTGACTGATCTTCGTCACGGCCACGGCGGTTGTCGCCGTCACGCGGCGGGCGCGAGGTGCGGGTCTGTGCAACGCGCTTGGTGTACGGGATCAGTGCCATCTCACGCGAGTTCTTGATCGCGTTGGCGATCTCGCGCTGCTGCTGCACTGTGTTGCCCGTGACCCGACGGTTGCGGATCTTCGACCGGTCGCTCACGAAGCGAGTCAGCAGGTTGACGTCCTTGTAATCGATGTACTCGATCTTGTCCGTCAGCAGGATGCTGGTCTTCTTCTTGAACTTCTTCGGGTTGGCCCCATCTTTGGGCGCCCTCGGCTTGGTCTTCTTACTGGTGTTGTTGTCTTTACCC
>JAYVVY010000159.1:0-6300 GCA_043786575.1 Ilumatobacteraceae bacterium | reverse complement strand
TGGGGTGCGCTAGCGCTGGCCGCTGAGCAAGATGTCGACGCTGTCGATCATGAGGACGGCACGCTCGGGCTGGCGGCGCAGCTCGACTTCGACCAGGGTGGTGCCACCTTCCCTTTCGGTGCGCACATCGCGGTTGTGGAAGTGGACCAGGACACCGGCAAGGTCACCCTCCTACGCCACATCGCCGTCGACGACTGCGGCACGGTGCTGAACCCGCTGCTGGTCGAGGGCCAGCAGCACGGCGGCGTCGCGGCCGGTATCAGCCAGGCGTTGTACGAGCAGGTGCACTACGACATCGATGGCAACCCGCTCACGGCCAACTTCATGGACTACGCGTTTCCGTCAGCGGCGGAGTTCCCAAGCTTCGAAGTGCACAGCACCGAGACGCCCACCCCGTTGAACCCGCTCGGCGCGAAGGGCATTGGCGAGGCCAGCACTATTGGCAGTACACCCGCCGTGCAAAACGCAGTCATCGATGCGCTCAGCCACCTCGGTGTCCGGCACCTCGACCTGCCGTGCACCAGTGAACGCGTCTGGCAGGCGATCCAGCAAGCGGAGGCGGGTACCTTGCCCGACCCATGGCGCGAGCCCCCATCAGTGTTCGCTCGCCTCGCGGCAGGTCAAGAAGTCGACGAAGCCGGCCTCAACGCAGCCGAAGGCATCTAGCCGTCGCTTTCACCGTGCGGCTGCGGCGGCCTTGCGTAACGTCACCGCCAGCACTGCGAACGCAACGGTGGCGACCACTGCGAATGCGAAGCGGAGGTCCTGCCACTGTGCCAGCGCGCCGGTGCACACGGCGGTGAGCATCGCTCCCGATCGTTGGCCCAACAGCATCGACCCAAGGCCGGCGCCAGCGGATGTCCCCGGCAAACGAGCAGCGGTTGCGTAGAGCTGCGGGAAGACCACCGACAGGCCCAGCCCCCACACCACGAGGCCGACGATCGCGATGGCGCCAATCGGCGCTGTGACGGTGATGACTGTGCCCGCAGCGACAACCCAGAGTGCGCCGAAGAGCAGTCGTCGTTCGCCCACCCGTTCCAGCACGTGATCGCCTGCGAGGCGCCCGACAAGCATCGCGCCGGCGCATGCAACGGTGCCGACGCCGCTGAACCGCCCGGCGTCGAACACGTCGCGCATCAGCACGGCAGCCCAGTCGTTGGGCAGTACTTCCAGCGCGACCGCAGCCATTGCGGCGAACGCCATCGCAGTGGTGGCACTGACCCGTGGCTTTCGAGAAGGCGCCACGTCGTGGCTGTCCACCGCTGCCGGGGTGGGTTCTGGAGCCGGGGGGTCGATGGGAACGAGCCACCGGCGTACGACCAACACGGTGGCCAGCAAAATGACCCCCACGACGGCGAGGTGAACACGGATATCAATGCGGGCGGCCGAAGCGAGTGAACCGATGATGGCACCACCCGTGAAACCCAGGCTCCACATGGCGTGCAGCCGGTTCATGATCGGCCGACCCAGCTGCTGCTGAATGGTGACGCCCTGCGCATTCATGGCCACGTCGTTCCAGACATCGATGGTGCCCAACACGGTCAGCAGTAGTAACAGAAGCGGAGCCACGGGTACGACAGCGATCAGCGGCATCAGGATGGAACAACTGCACGCCGCGTATGTCACCAGGCGCTTGCTACCGAGCCGGTCCATCGCGCGTGCCGCCAGCAGCGAGCCGAAGATGCCACCCAGCCCGCCGCCCAGCAGCGTCGCACCCAGTCCGGCGTTGCCGACGCCGAGGTGATCGCGAATCTCCGGCAGCCGGGGTAGCCAATTGGAGGACGTGGCGCCGTTCACGAAGAAGAGTGCGGCGACCGCGAAGGTCGCGTGGCGTGTACTGGGAGCGGTCGGGTTCGTCGTGATCACAGTGGCGTGTCCAGCGGTAGCCAGTCGACCGCTGGCGACTGCTGATATAGGTCGCTGAGGGCGCCATACAACGTTGGCTTGGCGGCCGCTAGCGGAGTCGGCACGCAAAAGAACGCTTCCGTGGCGACGGCGAAGAACTCGGCCGGGCTGGCCCACGCGTATGGCCGCAGGACTGCATCTGACTCGCGTCCTTCGGTGCGATGGAACTCGTCGTTCAGCACGTGCTGCCAGCGGGCGAGCGCGGCACCACGCAGGGGTGGCACACCGTCGGCGTAGCCATCGTTCATATCGATCTTGTGGGCGAACTCGTGGATCACCACATTGCTGCCGGAGGCGGGGCGCCTGCTGTCCGCTAACGCTGCATCCCACGAAATGGACACCGGCCCGCTGTGTGGGCTTGCTTCGCCGATAATGCCGATGGGCGCGTCGGTGTAGGTGCCCGTCACCGGCCCGGCGCGCAAGCCACCCGAAACGGAGGCCGTGGGCCGAACGATGATGGAGCGCACCTGCCGGTACGGCCACAGGTCGAACGACAGTAGTGGAATGGCCGCATTCGCAGCCAGCGTGACAAGTACCTCGTCGGTGAGTTCGCTACCGGCGACGGCTTCCCACCGCTTCGTACGCAACAGTTCGTCCACATGCGCGAACAATCGTTCTCGCAGTTCCGGACCGAATCGTGTGGCGATGCCAACGTTGGCGGAGACAATTGCAGCGATAACAGCCTCGTCGGGTGTCGACTCGCGGGATGATCGACGCCACTGCATGATGGACCGAACGGTAGCGGCGCGCGAGCCTCATCCGCAGGCGCACCACTGCCGCGGCGGTGGCGGCGCCCTCACATGGTGAAGGCGAGGTTGTGTGCGGCGTGGTTTCCCAGCGCGATGTCGCCGCTGACCACGACCCGTCCGTCAGCCAGCGGCTCATCAGGGTTGAGGCGGCCACATGCGAGCAGCATGAATGTCAGCGAATCGGTGGTGAGCGTGACGTCGGGGGAGGGCAGCTCGTCCACTCGTGCGGCCCGGCCGTCCACCTTGGCCAGCAGCCGACGGCTGACGGGACCGGTGAGCTCGATGGCGATTCCCATCCCGTCGGCAAGCCCGATCTTCTTCCCGACGATGTAACCCAGCGAGGCGTGCACCTCGTCGAGCGCGAGGTCGGCGGCGGGCCCGCCGTCATCGCCCGCACGGCCCAGTGGAACGCGTATGTCGCGCTCGTGGACCCACACGTCGAAACAGCGAATGGCCATGAAACGTCCGTACGTCCCTGGGCCGACGGGGGTGAGCGAGGGCTGGGCGAACTCGTCGTTCGTCATCGCCTCCATCTCGGCGAGTCGGGCGGTGGTGACCTCGTGGTAGCGCTGTGTCAGGTCGGCGGTGGAGAGAGTCTGCAGGCCCGGCTGAATCGTGGCCATTCGCGCGAACGGATTGTCGTCGCCGGGTCGCCACCCCAGGAGCGCCAGCTCGATCGCAGTGACGTGCACGACCACCTCGCGCATTGCCCAAGCCGGGCACAACGACTGGGTGTCCCACTGCTGGGTGGACAGTCCATCGACGACGCCGCCGAACGATTGAAACACGCTGCGCAGGCTGTCGATCAACGCAAGTCGAGTGGGTGCAGTCACACACCGAACGTACCTATTGCCAGTGTCAGTGTCAATTGATCCTTCCATCGTCGAACCTGTCGCGGGCTTGACCTCCATGTGAGTCGGTGGCACGCGCGACAGGTTGGGTGATGGTCGGCGTTGGAGGGCGGCGATACCCTCGGCGGGGTGCAGACCACGCCCGCTCCCGGCCCCTGGTCGCCGCTGCGGGTGCGGGTGTACCGGTGGTTGTGGATTGCGGGGCTGGTCAGCAATGTGGGCACGTTCATGCATTTGGTAGCGGCCAACTGGACGATGGCGACGCTGTCCAGCTCGCCGACGCTGGTCAGCATGGTGCAGGCCTCGTGGGCCGTTCCGGGCTTTCTGCTTGCCCTGCACGCCGGTGCGTTCGCCGACCTGCTCGATCGACGCAAGTTCATCATCGCGACTCAGCTGGCTGCGCTATTGGTCGCGGCTGCGCTGGCAGTCGCACAAGCGGCCGGTGCGATGTCGCCCACGGTCCTGCTGGCAGGCACGTTCCTGGAATCGATGGCGCTGACATTTGCTGCCCCCGCCTTCATGGCACTCACGCCAGAATTGGTCGATTCGCAGACGCTGCCGCAGGCGATTGGACTCGATGGCATTTCGCGCAACGCTGCGCAAACGCTTGGCCCAGCTCTCGCGGGTGGCGTGATCGCGTTGGCAGGGCCCGGCAGTGTCTTCGCGCTGAACGCCGTCTCATTCGTGGGTGTGATCGCCGTGGTCAACAGCTACCGGGGCGGCATGACCCGGTCCACCCGCCCAGAGGCCATCAACGCTGCAATCCGCGAGGGTGTGTGTCATGTGCGAAGTCGCGCTGCGCTGCGCAATCCCATCATCCGTCTGGCCACGATGACAGCGGTGGGTGCAGGTCTTGTCGCGGTCATGCCGTTGGTCGCGCGGCAGCGGCTGCACGTGTCCGCAGCGGGCTTTGGCTTGCTGTCGGCAGCCTTGGGTCTTGGGTCGGTTGGTGCGGTGTGGCTGCTGCCGCGGCTGCACTCGGCGCAGTATCCGGAACGTGCTGTTCTGGCCGCCGCCATGGTTTGGTCTGGTGGCACGGCATTGTTTGCCGCGGCCGAGCAGCTGTGGGTCGGTGCGCTCTCGCTGGCACTTGCTGGCGCGGGCACGATGGGAATGCTGAACGTGCTGTTCTCCAACTACACCCTCAAGTTGGCGGGCTGGGTACGAGGTCGCGGCAGCGCCATCGCGATGCTGATGGTGTGGCTGGGCACCTCGGTTGGTGCCGTCGCGTGGGGCGGCGTTGCGACGGGAGTTGGCGTGCGGAATGCGCTGTTCATCGCCGCCGGGCTCAATGTGTTGGTGGCGCTGGTGGCATCGTGGATAGTGCCAGTGACGCCCTACTCGTCGGAGTCCGAGCCATCCTCGTCGACGCCCGCCGTCTCATAGGGCCCGAGCTGTTGCAGCACCAGGATTGGGGCTCCCTCGTCAAGCGAGGTTGCGATGTCCATCGAGGCAACGAAGCGCCAGTCGCCGTCACCCTCTGGGTCGACCAGCTGCTGGGTGATTACCCACCTGTCCTGCTTCTCCGAAATGGTGAAGTGCGCAGACGATCGGGCGTCGCCGTCAATACCCATCAGCTCGTACAGCTGCCAGTAGGGCGCCATTGCGGTTGCCAGTCGCTCGTAGCTCCAGCCGGTTCGCTCGACCAGAACGGGATAGGAGCGGCGGGCGAGTAGCTCGACCCACCCGAACGCAGCGGTACGAACTGCGGTGCGCCAGGCCGGGGGAGGCCCGGGCGGGCCGACGGTGGGGGCCACGGGTGCGAGATGTTCGTGGACCGGCTTGCCAGCGAGCACGGCCCATTCGTCGAGCAGGGTTGCATCGGTCGCGCGGATCAATTGGCCCAGCCACTCGACGATGTCTTCGAGGCCTTCGGTGTACACGTCGTCGGGAAGCGAACGGTCGAGCGTGCGCCAGGTATCGGTGAGATACCGCAGCACCAAGCCCTCGCTGCGTTCCAGCCGGTACCGGCGCACGAACGTGGCAAAGGTGTCGCCGCCCTCCAACATTTCGCGCGTGATCGACTTCGGCGACGGGTACTCGTGGATCCACGGATGGTGCTGGTGGTACTCGTGGAAGCAGTTGTCCAAAAGCTCAGCCAGCGGCTTGGGCCAAGTGATGGTGTCCAGCACCTCCATCCGCTGCTCGTACTCCATGCCTTCGGACTTCATGCGATTGACGGCAACGCCTTTGGCGGCGTTCTGTTGGGCGTAGAGGATTTGGCGGGGGTCATCGAGAACAGCCTCGACCACGCTGACGACATCCAGCAGGTAGGCCGGATCGTCACGATCAAAGGTGGAGATCACTTCGATGGCGAACGGGGTCAGCGGCGCCGAGAAGCGCAGGGCGGCGCGTTCGTCGCTGCCTTCCACGAGGGAACCGACGCGCACGCCAAGGCACCGGCCGTTGGCGTCGCGCATTCGTTCCGCTACGCCTGCAGCTTCCAGGCTGCGATAGACCGCGATGGCGCGCTTCTTGTGTTGGCGGCGCTTCGCCGGCGCGTCGTGGTTGGTGGCCAGTAGGCGCTTCAGCGCGTCTGGGCCATCGGGCCGGCCCAGCACACCGGCGACGAGGTCGGCTGTCACGCGAAAGCGGGACGTCAGCGGCTCGGGACGAGCGTCGATGATGCGATGCATCGCGGCCTCGTCGTAGTTGACGAACCCCTCCGGTACCTTCGCTTTGCCGGCCTTGCGTCGTGCTTTGGGGTCGTCGCCGGCCTTGGCCAACGCACGACTGTTTTCGATCACGTGGTCCGGTGCCTGCACCCACACGTGGCCATCGGGGTCGAAGCCGGG
>JAYVVY010000158.1:0-4706 GCA_043786575.1 Ilumatobacteraceae bacterium | reverse complement strand
GATGAAGCCGCCGATCAGCGAGGCCGGCCCCGCCGACAACCCGCGGGCCATTCCCTCCACAGCTGGCATCACGCGTGCGGTGTTGGGTGACACCGGCGTCATCCCGTACAACAACCTCGATGCATTGGATCGGGCGCTGTCGGGTCGCGACGTCGCGTGCTTCATCGTCGAGCCGATCATGGAAAACATCGGCATCTGCAAACCGCTGCCCGGCTACCTCGAGGGTGTGCGCGAGATCACTCGCAAATACGGCACCATGCTCATTTTCGACGAGGTCAAGACCGGTATCACCGCCGGTTGGGGCGGCGCCACCGGTGTAGTTGGTGTGCAGCCCGACCTCGTGGCGTTGGCCAAGAGCATTGGCGGCGGCCTGCCGCTGGGCGCGTTCGGTGGCACGCAGGAGTGCATGGATCAGATCACCGCTGGCCGCGTGCTCCACCTGGGCACGTACAACGGCAACCCGTTGTGCATGGCGGCGGCCAAGGCCGTCCTCACTGAGATCTGCACGCCCGAAGCCACCGACGAGGCGATTGCGCGCAACCGCATGCTGCTGGACGCTTGCGACGACATCATCGGCACTGCCGACCTGCCTGCGCACACCGTGCAGTTCGGCGCCAAGGGATGCGTCACGTGGGCGCCGAACCCGATTCAGAACTACCGCGACTACAAGGCCACCGACTTCGACCTTGCGTTTGCCCAGTGGATGCACGGCATTAACCGCGGCATCTTGCTGCCGCCGGGCCTTGACGAGCAGTGGCTGATCTCGGTGGTCCACACCGACGTCGACGCGATGCGTTACGCCGACGTGTTCGGCGAGTTCGTGGCCGAGCTGACGGCCTGATCGCACCATCCCGCGGAGCAGTCTGGGGAGGCGAGGACGCCGTTGGGGCTTAGCTCCAGCGGCGTTCTTCGTTGTACCGGTACGTACTCACCGGCGTGCTCCAGCGGCGGCGCCGCTGCATCATGCCTGTCCCGGCGAACAGCGCCAGCGCACTACCGACAAGCATCAGTTCCAACCCGATCAGCAGCGGCAGCGAGTCGTCTGCGAGGCGCGCCGGTATGTGGGCCCAGACACTGTCGCTGAGTGCCGGCACAAGGAACTTGGGCACGAGATAGCCAAGAATGAGTGCGAGGAGAGCGAACAGCAGCAGGCCCAGGGCGAGACTTCGCAGCAACGCGCCGCGCTCGGGGTGCGCGGTGAAGCCGAGAAACGCGAACGCGATGGTGGCGATGAGTGCAATTGGCAGCAACCAGTCGAGCGTGTGGTTGGCAATGGCAAGTGGCGTCACCTTCGGTACCGGTAAAATCAGCGTTGGCAACACCGCCGCCCGCTCGTCGCGCACAATGCCAACCAACTGTGGTCCAGTGATCTGCACGGGACCCTCTTGGTCGCCGATCATGTGAGCGTGTGCATCGTGAATGATGGTGGCCAAGAGCTTCTGACCCTCAGGGAGGTCGGCGACGGCGGCGACGTTGGCTCGGATGGTGGCCGGATCGACGGTGCCGTCCAACTGCCCGATGACGCTGTCCGAGATGAAGCCGACCAGCTCTGCCTTCAGCTCGGAATCGCCCAAGATCACATCGGCTGCATCCGCCGAGTTGTCGGGGTCGAATGCAGAGCGTTGCAAAAGGAAGCCGGCAATCGACAAGCTGGCGCAGGCATAGGCAAGACCGAACAGTAGGCCGGCAAGGGTTCTTCGCACCGGCACAGTATTTCGGATTCCAGACACCACTCCCTACCATAGGGGGTATGAATCGCGCGTCGCCGTCCGCCGGGAAGATGTTTGGGCGAGCGATCGTCCTCAAGTGCCCCCAGTGCGGCAGCCGACGGACATTCATTCGGCGATGGATGCAGCGATACGACCGCTGTCGCACGTGCGGTATTGCGTGGCATCGCGAGCACGGTTTCGAGTTGGGCCCGATCGCGCTCAACATCGTGATCACGTTCGGTGCGCTCGCAATCGGCATGGTGGTTGCGTTCGTGGCCACCGCTCCTGACTTTCCAGTCGGCGCGCTGACCGCTGGTTTCGTCATCGGGGCGATCGTGATTCCGCTGTTCGTGTTCCCGTTTACCAACACGTTGTGGATGGCATTCGACCTGTTGGCTCATCGGCCGGACGAGAAGGAATTGGTCGAAGCTGCTGCTGCGGTCGCGGCCGCAGGTACGGCGTCACAAATTCTTGTCGGAGATGCTTGATCGAACGACTGTTCGTAGTTACACTCCTGTTGTTCGAACACACGTACCATCACTTGCAGTACCACTCGTACGGTCAACAACAGGGCTGTAGCACCGCCTCCGGGAACTCTCCGGAACTCTGTCACACCCTTTGCGTACGGTGCCCCTCACCACCGCAACGTTCAAAAGCGTCGCTGCGGTACTCATCGGGGCCGGCAACGGTCCTCACCAACGACACCCACTCGGGTACATGGCAGGAAACGGAGACAGTTGTGAGCAACGATCGAGAAAAGGCACTTGATGTCGCACTGGCGGCTATCGATAAGCAGTTCGGTAAGGGTTCCATCATGCGGATGGGCGAGAAGACCACCATGGGTATCGAGGCCATCCAAACGGGTGCCCTGGCACTCGACGTGGCGCTCGGTGTGGGCGGCCTTCCCCGTGGCCGAGTCGTCGAGATCTTTGGCCCAGAGTCCTCGGGTAAGTCCACGCTGGCCATGCACGTCGTGGCCGAAGCGCAGCGCAACGGCGGCATCTGCGCCTACATCGACGCCGAGCACGCCATGGACCCCATCTACGCACGCGCCATCGGTGTCGACATTGATCAGTTGCTGATCAGCCAGCCCGATACAGGTGAGCAGGCACTGGAGATTGCGGACATGTTGGTGCGCTCGGGCGCAATCGACGTGGTGGTCATTGACTCGGTGGCCGCGCTGACGCCTCGTGCCGAAATTGAAGGCGAGATGGGCGATACCCACGTTGGTCTGCAGGCCCGCCTGATGAGCCAGGCGTTGCGCAAGCTGACGGGCAACCTCAGCAAGACCAACACCATCATGATCTTCATCAACCAGCTGCGCGAGAAGATCGGCGTCATGTTCGGTTCGCCCGAGACCACCCCTGGTGGCCGTGCGCTGAAGTTCTATGCCTCGGTCCGGCTCGACATCCGCCGCATTGAGAGCATCAAGGACGGCACCGAGATCGTGGGCAACCGCACCCGGGTGAAGGTCGTCAAGAACAAGGTGGCACCGCCCTTCCGTCAGGCCGAGTTCGACATCATGTATGGCAAGGGCATCAGTCGTGAGGGCTCGCTGCTCGACATGGCGGTCGACATGGCCATCATCAAGAAATCGGGGGCGTGGTTCACCTACGAAGGTGAACAGCTCGGCCAGGGTCGCGAGAATGCGAAGAACTTCCTGTCGGCGAACCCCGAGATCATGGTGGAAGTCTCCGAGAAGGTGCGGGTGCAGGCCGGCATCGGTGTTGACGCTCATGCGCCGGTCGAGGCTGCCTTCTCGGAAGCCGACGAGCAACCCATCGAGCTCTGATGTCGGCGCACGTCACCATCATCACGCTCGGCGTGACTGACGTGGCTGCCTCAACGTTGTTCTATGAGGCGCTGGGCTTTCGCAGGTCCAGCGCCTCGCAGGACGAAATCTCGTTCTTTCGAGCAGGTGGCGTCGCGCTGGCAGTCTTCGGTCGTGGTCCGCTGGCCCACGACGCTGACCAGCCCAGCGAAGGGTCAGGGTTTCGGGGCGTGTCAGTGGCGATGAATTTGTCGTCTGCGGCCGAGGTGGACCGCGAGTTTGCTCGCTGGGTCGCTGCCGGCGCTGTACCGGTGAAGCGGCCCGTGGCCGCGTTGTGGGGTGGCTACTCCAGCTACCTGGCCGACCCCGATGGCCACCTGTGGGAGCTGGCGCACAACCCGTACCTACGGCTCAACGCCGACGGCTCACCGCAACTCCCCGATTGAGCAATCGGGGCTGCCGCTAGCCTTCGTCGTCATGGGCCGTAGCTACGTCGTGCACACCTTCGGGTGTCAGATGAACGAACACGACTCAGAGCGCATCTCTGGCTTGCTGGATGCCGACGGCCTGATCGCCGTCACTGACCAGGACGACGCAGATGTTGTCGTGCTCAACACCTGCTGCATTCGTGAGAACGCCGACAACAAGCTGTACGGCACGCTGGGTTGGCTGCGCACCTGGAAGAACGAGCGCGAGGGTCGCCAGATCGTGGTCTCGGGCTGCCTGGCTCAGAAGGATCGCGATCTGGTCGCCAGCAAGGCGCCATGGGTCGACGTGGTGATGGGGACGCACAACGTGCACCGGGCGGCCGAGTTGGTGCAGCAGTCGCAAGAGTTCGGTCAGATCACCGAGATCCTCGACGCCGCCGTGCTTGATGACCACGCGATGTTTCCCAGCGCGCTGCCCGCACGGCGCGATACCGGCTACAACGCGTGGGTCACCATTCAGATCGGGTGCGACAACAACTGTGCGTTCTGCATCGTGCCGGCGGTGCGTGGTGTCGAGATCAGTCGCCCCTTCGACGACATCGTTGCCGAGGTGCGGGCGCTGGTAGCCGACGGTGTGACCGAGGTGACGTTGCTGGGCCAAAACGTCAATAGCTACGGTCGTGACATCCAGCTGGCAGCGCGCCAGAGCGGCGACGCGGCGGCACGCTTGCGGCCGTTGTTCGCCGACCTGCTCACCGCGGTTGGCTCAGTGCCCGGGTTGCGGCGCATGCGTTTCAC
>JAYVVY010000157.1:0-2670 GCA_043786575.1 Ilumatobacteraceae bacterium | reverse complement strand
TTCACTGGTCGAACAGCAGCGCTTCTTCGACACACACTGGCTAGCCGCCGAGGGCCTCATCTCCATCGACCGCTTCTCGGCGATGTTCGGCGTGTTCGGGCTGGCAGAAGCCGTGAACCTGTTGATGGCCCATGAGGGGCAGCCCGGCCGGTACGGCCACGACGCTGCAGCAGATGCGGTGAGCTACCGCATCATCGAGCGCGTGGCGGAGTTGGTCGCGGCGCGGCCGATGCCCTACTGCGAGGGCGGCGACGGGCACTGCTACCTGCACTCGCAGAGTGGTATCGACCTCGACCGCGATGTCACCGCCGGCACCCGCGTCCCCGTGGGCGAAGAGCCGGGCATGTTCGACCACATCCTCACCTGCGCGCCGCACCACCGCCTGTTCTCTGCGGGTGTCAGTGATGTGTTCCACGTGGACGACACCGCGCTCGCGAACCCGCAGGCGGTGGTCGACATCATTCGCGGTGCGTTCCGCTCGGGAATGCGCGACTTCACGTTCAACCTCGACTCCAACGAGTTCATCCGCATCACCGGCTATCTCGTGCGCAAGAGCGACTTGGTTGACATCGACACCAACGGTGCACTGCATGGCAGCGACTATCTCGCCGCCGGTTCCGAGAAGTCGTACCACCTGACCCAGCGCGCGGTGAAGAGGATCGGCTGCCATGAACTCAGTCCGCGGCCTGGTTACTGACACCATCGGATTCTCGAACGTCGACGGCCCGGGCAACCGGTTCGTCGTGTTCCTCCAGGGCTGCAACTTCGACTGCATTGCGTGCCACAACCCCTACACGATCAACGTCTGCAACGACTGCGGCGACTGCTTGGCCACATGCTCGTCGGGCGCGCTGACGCTCGGCGACGACGGGCACGTGGCATGGAACCAGGAGGAGTGTGAGGGAACTGACACATGCCTCGCAGCCTGCGCCTGGGACGCCACGCCGAAGGCCCGGACTCGTTCGGTTGACGAGCTGCTGGCCGATATCCGCCGGGCGGCACCGTTCCTGTCGGGCATCACCGTGTCGGGCGGTGAGGCGACCCAACAGGCTGAGTTCGTTCATGCGCTCTTTTCCGCTGTCAAGGCCGACCGGGCGCTGCACCACCTGACGTGTTTCGTCGACTCGAACGGTGCGGCGCCGCGCGAGGTCTGGGCGCGGCTCGCGCCGGTGATGGACGGCGCGATGATCGACCTGAAATGTCTCGACGCGGACATCCACCGCACAATGACCGGGCAGCCGAACGATCAGGTACTTGCAACCATTCGCTACCTCGACGCCGTGGGCAAGCTCTACGAGGTTCGTCTGCTGCTCATCCCCGGTGTGAACGACGACGAGGAGCTGCTGCGCGTCACTGCCGACTGGCTGGCAGATCTCAACCCGCTGCTGCGGTTGAAGCTCATTGGTTTCCGGCCCCATGGCGTGCGGCCCAACGAGCGTGAGTTGGTGCAACCCACCGCCGAGCACATGACCCGTTATCGCGACGTGTTCGCACACCGCGCGCAGTTCAACGTCTGCGTCGTCTCACCCTGATCATTCCCAAAAGGTTTCCCGCGACTGATGGGAGCTACTCTGCAGCGATGATCGCAGTGGTAGTGGTTCGCGCGGGGCAGCTCCCTGCTGGCGGGGTGGAGGCCATTGCCGAATGCGGTGGCCGCGCACTGTTGGTCGGCAGCGAACTGGCTGTGGCGCTCGCCGATCTCGCTGGTGTCGCGACCGAAGTGACCACCGTTGAACTGGGCGACTTTCTGCCCGGGGCATGGGCGCACGCCCTGGCCCCGCTGTTAGCCGAAGAACCGGCGCTGGTGTTACCCGGCTCGCCCGACGGCCGCGACCTGGCCCCGCGCCTGGCCGCGCTGCTGCATCGTCCGCTCTTCGCCGGCGCCACCTCCGTCGGGCCACAGCGCGTCGAGCTGGCCCGCAACGGTGGGCGTGAACTGCACTCCAGCTCGCCCGGCCCCGAGTTTGTCGCCACCTTGCAACCGGGCGTGCGTGGTGTGGAAGCTGACCCCAACCAGGCGGCGCCAACTGTGACGACGATCGAGGTCACACTCGCCGGCGACCACCACGATGCAGCCGTGCTTGCGGTACACCCGCCCAACCCTGCCACCGTCGACCTGGCCGAGGCGCCACGAATCGTTGGGGGCGGCGCTGGCCTGGATGGGCCGGAGCGCATCGAGCAGCTCGCACACGTGGGCGCCGCGCTTGGCGCCAGCATGGGCGCCACCCGCGTGATCACCGACCGCGGCTGGGTGGCACACGAGCGCCAGATCGGCACCACGGGCGTGGTGGTCGACCCCGACCTCTACCTGGCCTTCGGTGTCAGCGGCGCCGTGCAGCACACCAGCGGGCTCGGCAACCCGGCGCACATCATCTCGGTCAACACCGATCAGCATTGTCCGATGATGCAGCTGGCCGACCTGGCCATCGTCGCCGACGCCAACGAGACACTGGCCGCACTCGACGCACTCCTCACCGTCGGTGCCGCATGAGCGAACCCAGTACGCCCGCGGACACGCCTGTCGATGTCGACGTCATTGTCGTCGGTGGCGGGCCGGCCGGTTCCTGCGCGGCATTGGTCGCGGCCCGCGCCGGGCTCTCGGTCGTGCTGCTGGAACGTGGGCCGTTCCCGGGAAGCAAGAACATGTACGGCGGCGTGGTCTACCCCCGC
>JAYVVY010000156.1:0-6941 GCA_043786575.1 Ilumatobacteraceae bacterium | reverse complement strand
GGTGGGTGCTACGGCCGCCGGTGGTCAACTTGACGGGGGTCGTGACTGTATGGCTGGTCGCCGCCCCAGTATCGGTTCAGCCGAAGCGGGCGAGGACGGCGACGACCAGACCTTCGGCGACTGACTGGGCGACCGACTCGGTGGCTGCCTCCACCATCACGCGGATGAGCGGTTCGGTGCCGCTTGCTCGCACCAATATGCGGCCGTCGCCATTGAGGGCAGCTTCTGCTGAGAGGATTTCCGCCGCCAGCTCGTCGGCGGCGTTCGGGTGACGGTCGCGTACTTGCACATTGAGCAGCACCTGCGGGTAGCTGGTCATCACGTCGCCCGCCAAAGTCGCCAGCGAGTGACCGCCATCGTGCACGAACTGCGCCAGCCTGAGGCCGGCTAGCAGTCCGTCGCCGGTGGTGGCTAGGTCGCGGTAGATGACATGGCCGCTTTGCTCGCCGCCGACACTGTGGCCGTGCGCGTCGAGCGCTTCCAGCACGTAGCGGTCGCCAACGGCAGTGGTCAGCACCTTGATGTCGGCTGCCGCCATGGCCTTGTGGAAGCCGAGGTTGCTCATCACCGTCACCACCACTGTGTCCGCGTGTAGCCGGCCCTCATCGCGCAGCTGAAGTGCGGCCAGAGCGATCAACCGATCACCGTCGACGGCGTTTCCCAACTCATCGATGGCAATCACGCGGTCGCCATCACCGTCGAACGCGAGACCCATCGACGCGCCTGCGGCGACGACTGCCGCCGCCAGCGACTGCACGTGCGTAGCCCCGCAGTGATCGTTGATGTTGCGACCGTTTGGCGAATCGTGGATAACCACCACGTCGGCACCCAGGGCACGGAACACGGCGGGCGCAGCGACAGACATCGCACCATTGGCGCAATCGAGCACCACCCTCAGCCCGGCAAGCGAGCCCCCTAACGACACCATGTGATCCACGTACTCATCAAGCGAATCCGAGTGCGACGGTACAACCCCAGGGGGCGCCGACCCGTCAGCTTCCAGCAGTGCCTCGATGGCGCGCTCGACGCTGTCGGGCAGCTTCAGCCCACCTGGCGCGAAGAACTTCACCCCGTTGTCCTGCCACGGGTTGTGCGAGGCGGTGATCATCGCGGCCGGCACTCCCCGCTGCGCCGACAGCCACGCCAGCGCCGGAGTCGGCACAACACCAACGGAAATCGGTTGAGAGCCAGCCGCTGCCAACCCCGCGGCAACAGCAGCCTCCAGCACAGGACCGGACTCGCGTGTGTCGCGACCAATCAACCAGTCGCCACCGCCCAACACCTGCGCGGCCGCCCTCGCCAGCGCGGCGACGTACTGGGGCGTGAGCACGGTGAGTGCCTCAGCGCGAACTCCATCGGTACCAAACTTGAGACTCATCGCAGCCACCCCATGGTCGAAGGAGCGTACCGACCCCAAAACGCACAAACGCCCCCGACCGAAGCCGAGGGCGTGGGTGCAAGCTGCTGGGAATCAGCGCTTGGTGTACTGCTTGGCCTTACGGGCCTTGACGAGACCGTACTTCTTGCTCTCCTTGCGACGCGGGTCGCGAGTGAGCAGGCCGGCCTTCTTCAGCGCCGGACGGGCTTCGGGGTCGAGCTCGACGAGTGCACGAGCGATGGCCATGCGCAGTGCGCCGGCCTGACCGCTGATGCCGCCGCCGTGCATGGTGGCATCGATGTCGTACGTCTCTTCGACGTCCATGACGCGCAGCGCCTCGGTGACAACCATCCGCTGCATTGCGGTGGTGAAGTACTCGGCGAATGCCTTGCCGTTGATCGTATGGACGCCGGTGCCGGGGCGCAAACGAGCGCGGGCAACAGCTTCCTTACGACGACCGGTGGTCTGGGTGAGCGGCTTAGTGGCCATGTGTGTCGGTACCTTCCGGCGCTTCAGCGGGCCTTGGCCGCGGGGAGATCGAATGCAACAGGGTTCTGTGCGGAGTGCGGGTGTGTGGGGCCCGCGTAGACCTTCAGCTTCTTGATCTGCTCGCGGCCCAGGGGGCCATGGGGCAGCATGCCACGGACGCTCTTGCGCACGGCCTCGGCCGCATCGCGCTCCATGAGGTGCTGGTACGTCTCGCTCTTGATGCCACCGGGGTAACCGGAGTGGCGGTAGACGCCCTTCTTGGCGGCCTTACCCTTGGTGAGCACCACCTTGGAGGCATTGACAATGACGACATGGTCGCCAGAGTCGATGTGGGGGGCAAACGTGGGCTTGTGCTTGCCACGCAGCAACCGAGCAGTCTCGGTGCACATACGGCCAAGCACGAGATCCTCTGCGTCGATCACATGCCATGCACGCGTGATCTCGCTGGCCTTCGGGCTGTAGGTAGTCATCACTTCGTCCTTCACACGACTTCACCACTGACGCCGTCTCGGCTGCCAGGGAACCGTGAAATGATACGGGCATCGCGGGCAAAGCGGCAATCGCCAGCGCGAATGGACGCGAATTCAGCGCGCCCGCGGCCGCGGAGGCTCCAGCGGGTAGCCAACCTCCCACAGGACCAGCCCGTGCGCCGGTGCTACCCGACCCGCGAACTGACGATCTTGTCCCTGAAGGATCCCACGCATCTCGCCTGCATGCAGTTTCCCCATACCCACTTCGACCAAGGTGCCCACGATGGACCGAACCATCTGGTGGCAGAACGCGTTCGCCGAAATCTCAAACCTGAGCAGGCCGGGAACGTCGCCCGGCACCTCCTTCCACTGCGCCGCAAACACCTTGCGACGCAGCGAACGCTCGTGATCCCCAAGCTCCAGCTTCGGCCGCCGGCAAAACGTGGAGAAGTCGTGCTCGCCGATCAGCGGGTCGCAGGCAAGGTTCATCGCCCACAGCTGCAACGGTTGCATCACATGCCACGCAGTGCGCACGGCGAAGGGGTTGAGCGCCGTGGAGTTCAGCACGTGATAGCGGTACATCCGCGATGTCGCGCTGTAGCGAGCATGGAACTCGGGGTCATCAGTCCATTGGAAGTCGCGCACCGCAATCTGCGGGCGACACATGCTGTTGACCCGCCGCTCCAACTTCGCAAGGTCGAAGCCATCGGGAATGTCGCAGCTCACCACTTGCCCCCAGCCGTGCACACCAGCGTCGGTTCGGCCGGCACCGATCAGGTTCGCAGGGCCGCGCACCACCAACTCCACCGCCCTGCGCAGCTCCCCCAAGACCGTGCGCTCGCCGGGTTGCTCGGCGAAACCGGACAATTCGGTGCCGTCGTAGGCAACCGTGAACCGAGCGCGCCGAGTCATGGGGCGGCCGCGACCCACGGCATTGGGGCAAGGGTTTCGGGCAGTGGACCCGCCGCGGTGGCCAACAGCGATGCCGCCAACTGGTCCCACGCGGTGACGTAGTCGGTGGCCGACGCCCCGTTCAATAACAGCACGAACTCGATCTCGTCGGGCGCAGTCACGAAGTAACCACTGAGCGACTTCACCTCATTGGGGTTGTGCAGCGTGCCGGTCTTGGCTTGCAGCACACCAACCAGACCCTCCTGCACGAACGAATCAGCCAGGGTCGAGCCACCCTGCCCAGCAACCGCCAAGCCTGCACCTACGGCATCGGTGGCACTACCCCGCCGCAGCACACCCGACAGCGTCGCGCATGTCAGTTGGTTGTCGTGGCTGAGACCAGAGCCATCGGTGAAGACCACACCAGTGGACGGTACGCCCCACGCGACCAGCCGGTCCAGCATCGCCTGCAAGCCCGCCGCACGGGTGCCGCTCTGGGCCACCGCAACACCGATCTCCTTCACCATCATCTCGGCGGTGAGGTTGTCGCTGGTGGCAAGCAGTTCGTTGACGATGTTGGCCAGCGGTGCCGACTGCACGCTGGCCAGAACACCCAGCCCCGCTGGCGCGCTGCCAGCGTCGGAGCCGCCCACAGCGATACCGCGGTCATCGAGCAACCCTGCGAAAGTTCGGGCCGCCTTCGCCGCCGGCTGCTCACTCTGCGAATCGTTGGTCGAGCGCGAGTCGTTGATCACCAGCGCACCAACCGCCCCACCGTCCAAGGACACCCTGACATCGTTGGCCCAGCCCGGCGGGTAACGCTCGCCGTCGTATCGGCTGTCATCGCCCAGCACCTGGCCCGTGATCTGGGTGACCCCGGCAGCGACCATCGCGTCGGCCAGTGCCTCGACGCTGGTGGCGTGCATCGGCGGACGCTTACGGCTCGCGCTGGGTTGGGTGTACCACTGCTCGCTGAGCACCGGGTCGCCGCCACCGACGAGGTACACGTCGCCGTCGATGACACCGTTGACGGGGGATGGTCCAACCACCGTGGTGGTGAAGACGTGGTCGGCGCCAAGCACGTCCAGTGCCACCGCCGCAGTGATGATCTTGAGATTGCTGGCCGGGATCACCAGTCCGTCACTGTTGCGCACCACCAGTTCACGGTCATCAAGACCCAACGACAAGCACGAGACACCATCGATGGATTCGGCAAGCTGCGCCGCGGTGGCAACCAAGAGGTCGCCACGGCGATCCGTGGCGAGCACGGTTGGCGATCGGCGCACCGACAACAACGGCGTGGAGAGCGCCGCCGGTTGCTGCACCGGCACGGTCACCGGCGGCACAGCAACCTTCGCCGGGTTGGCTTTGCCGTGGGCGTACAACGCGAACGCCCCGACGGCCACGGCAGGCAGCAGCGCGACGAGAGCGAGCACCAGCGCGGGGCGTTGCGTGCGGCTGGCCATGGCCCTAGAGGATAGAGGCCGTGCCTGTACCGCGGACCGTCAGGGATGGGCGCCA
The DNA here is from genome assembly GCA_043786575.1 of Ilumatobacteraceae bacterium. Classification (GTDB taxonomy): domain Bacteria; phylum Actinomycetota; class Acidimicrobiia; order Acidimicrobiales; family Ilumatobacteraceae; genus UBA668. The sequence continues at coordinate 2,192 of JAYVVY010000156.1, read as the reverse complement.
ATGAACAGGACGAGAAAGCGAGCGGATCGATGGGTGAAGTTGGCCTCCGGACCAGCGACGCGAGGCCACTTCATCAATCAGGAGCGACGGCGAGAACTCGCCAAAGAGCCACCTGCGAAGTCGGCGAGTCGTACTCCTCGAAGCGAGTGCTGAACTCGCGACGCGCGGCCGCAGTTCGCTGCTGCAAGTGCTGCACGAGAAGTGTCGCTGCTGCTGTGGTCTCCTGCGCTAGGTCGTCGGCAGCGTGTTGCTGAAGAAGCATCATGAGCTGGAGAGCGTGCACCTCAGCGTCTTGGTGAGCGCCCAGATTGTCTTGCAACGCCTTCAGCCTGCGCACGAACTGCTTGGTCGCCTTGGTCGGCAACACTCCGCTGAAGCATTCCAACAGGTAACGCAACCGCTTGGCGTCGCGACGCAGATCATGGAGCTGGGCGGCAGGCGACTCGTCGGTGATGAGCCGGCCGTTCTCGAGCAACATCAGGTGTGCCCGCTCGATGCGCTCGCCGACAACCTCGCCGAGCGGACGTGTGCTGTCGGGGCTGCGCGCAAGCGAACGGGCCGGAACCGGCTTGCGCAGCCACTTCCCCCATTCCCGAACGAAGTGGTTCACCTCCGGTGAACTGAGCCCCACGGCCAGCTCGGCATAGGCGACCGCACGGCGGGCCTGCAGTAGCCCCCGCAGCGGGGCCAACGCGGCAACCGACTCGGACGGCAGCAGCCCGAGGTAGCCGTCCCACTCCTCAACGAAGACGTCAAGATCGCGAGCAGCACTGGTGTGGGCACCCAACAGCCCGAGGCCCGCGCCCGCCATCGCCTGGGCCTCACGAGGCAACACGTTCCTGCCCTCCACCAGTACCGACCGGCTGCGCCGGGTCACGACGCGCAGCCCGCGCACGAACGCTGGATCGCAACGGTCGACGGCACCGCGCCAGTAGCCCTCCACGGCAACGAACAGATCCGTGAGGACCCAGCGGAACCCGTCGATTGCCAGCGTTGTCACGTCCAAGTCCGCCGGCGAACCGGCGACGCCGGTGAGGTCGACGTCTGCCTGATCCAAGACCTCGCCCAGCACATCACCGTGCGCCAGCAGCCCAGCCTCGACGCACAGTGCTTCCGCACGCCGCCGAGCCTTGCCTTTACCCGCGACGCGGTGGACCGTCACCGCTGAGGCCAGCGGCTTTCTGCGCCCGCTGAGGTGCATCTTGTCGTCGAGAGTGACCAGGGAGCGCACCTCGCCCGACGGAGTGCACAGCGACGCCACCGTACGTGTGGCAGCCACCGTTGCCTGCGCCAGCAGCAACCGTTCACCGCCCGCCGCGGCCACTGAGTCACGCCAGGGGCCGGCGGGAAGGTCGCTCGCGCGAATCGGCAGAGAACTGACAACGGCGGAGCCCGGTGAGCTGGACGGGCCCGACAACGTCAGCGTGAGCGTGTCCGACTGCGTTGCCACCAGGCGCAGCCCGTTGACGTGCAGCCGACCGTCAATCGTGTCCAGCACCGTGAACGTCACTCGCGCAGCACGGCTGATCTGGTACCCCGCCTGCCGCAGCGCTGACAACAATGCAGCTGCGTCGGCTGTGCCAGACAGAAACACACTTGGAGCAGGACGCATAGCGCTAGAACCGTACCGGCGAAGCGTCGCGAGGCGCCGAAGTGTTCACCTGCCGTCCAGCCGTTGTTCACTTCCTTCAGGTCCGAAAACGACAAAGGGCGCCGCCCGTAGGCGACGCCGATTGCGAAAGTGGTCTGACTAGACGAGCTCGACGCGAGCCATCTGTGCGTTGTCGCCGTGGCGCGGGCCCAGCTTGAGGATGCGCAGGTACCCACCGTTGCGCTCCGTGTAGCGGGTGGCGACATCGTTGACCAGCTTGTGGGTCATTTCCTTGTCGCCCAGGTAACCCTGGATCTGGCGAATGCGGTGAACCCGCATCGGGCCTTCGTCCTGAGCCTTCTTGGCCTTGGTGATCAGCTTCTCGGCGATGGGGCGCAATGCCTTGGCCTTGGCCTCGGTCGTCACGATGGCCTCGGCCGCGATCAGAGACGCGGTCAAGTTGGCCATCATCAAACGTTGGTGCTGCGAGCTGCCGCCGAAATTGCGGGCTCTGCGTGGTGTTGCGGGCATGGGGTTCTCCTCTTACGGCTTCGTGTGCTCAGCCGCGCAGCGTCAAGCCGCGCTCGTCGAGCTTCTGCTT
>JAYVVY010000155.1:0-2362 GCA_043786575.1 Ilumatobacteraceae bacterium | reverse complement strand
CGAGCATGCCGCCCATGAGAGCGGTACCAGCGGCACATGCCACAGCAGTGCCGACAAAGACCTGTCGGCGCGGGGCCGCTGCAGGAGCTGAGGGAAGGGCGAGCATCAGGCGTCACTCCGGTTTGCGGGCTTGAGGTCGAGAAGGGGCTCGGCAGACTGCACGATGTGCACTTCGGCGAAGTTGTAGGTGGGCGCCGGTGAGGTGGTTGCCCACTCCAGCGTCTGGCCGTCCCACGGATCGTCGCCAGCAGCTTCACCCTTGGCAAAGGCCCGCAACGAGAGTGCCGCAAAGGCAAGCACCGACAGCACCACGAGGCCGATACCCACGGAGTTGAGCGAGTTCCATAGCCCCATCGGACCGGAATAGTCGAAGTTGACGACTGCATCATTGCCGGTCTCGACGGCCGGGAAGACCCCGCCAGGCTGATCGGCGAAGCCGGCGATCATCAACGACAATGCCGAGATGCCGGCGCCGGCGAAGGCCAGCAGCGCCAGCGGCAGAGAGGCTTTCATCGGCAACGAGCGACCCCACCATTTGGGTCCCCAATACGCAACTGCACCCATGGTGGCGAGGACACCGGAGAAGACCAGCGCCAACCAGGTGCCTTCTTCGAAGGTGGTGCCAATCAGGCCGGCATCGCCGATGTGATTCAGCGCACTGGCGCCAACCCCACCGAAGGCGAGCAAGCCGGCGAACAATGCAAACACCAGCGGCGTGGAGACTTTCGGTTTGGCCGCCAGACCCTTCAGCGACAACGACACCGCAATGAATGCGCCGAGTAACGGTAGCAAGTGCACCATTGCGAATGGCAGCAGGTCGTTGAGCTTGTTGCCGAACGATGCATCCAGGAAGCCCGGACGTAACGTGGCGGGCCACTGCAGCACAGTGCCGAAGACGGCGACACCGACCAGCCCGATGCCGGTGTAGATGATGCCCCGGGGGCGCAGGCGCTGCCGAGTGCTGGTGGCCACCGTCTCGGCCAGGAACCCGAACACGGGAATGACGAACACGATGGTGGTTGGCTGCGTGAAGCCAAAACCGGCCCACTGGCCGAACGCCCGATTGCCGCTGAGCTCACTGACCGATGCGTAGTGATGAGCGACGTAGACATAGATCAGGTTGCCGATGACCGTGGGAAGAACGACCAACAACCCAAGCGAGCCGACCAGGACCGACCAGGTGAAGAAGGGCACGCGACGCATGTTCATACCCGGTGCACGTGTGGTGAGGATGGTGGTGACCAGCGCAACGGCACCGAACGCCAGACCGGCGGCGACGAGTGCTGCGGCCAGTGTGAAGAGGTCGACAAACCGGGCGTTGCCGCCGTTGGGGCCACCGTTGTTGACCAACGCGTACACCGCGAGCACAGCTCCGACGAACCAGGCCCAGAAACCCGCAGCAGCCAGACGGGGGAATGCCAGCGAACGAGCGCCAACCTGCAACGGCACGATGGCAAGTGCCACGCCGAGGAGCAACGGCACCAGCGCCAAGTAGGTGAACCCGAAGCGCTGCAGTGCGAACAGTTGCGTCAGTGAGCCGACGTCGAGCATTTCGCGGGTGGGCGAGATGCGCTCGATGCCGAGCAGTAGTGCCACCACGGCCGACGCGAGAAAAGCGAGCGCACCTGAACCGACGTACAAACGCCCGATGCGCTTGTGGTCGGTGGTGGTCAACCATTCGGCGACGCACGCGAACCCAGAGCCCGATGTGGCGGGGGCGCTGGAGACGTGGGTATCGATGGTGGTCATATGTGGCGAACTCGTTTCGTGTCGGGCGCGCGACGCGCAAGGCCCTAGCTAGTCAGATTGAACAGTTGACAAATCGAATGGAATGGTGTGCTGGGCTGACACTATCCGCGGGTGCCATGCCGATGGGAAATCCTCAGCCCCGCGAACCGACGAGAACATCGAGGGTCATTGCGGCAAAGAGCAAGGTGACGTAGGTGATGGAATAGCCGAACACCCGCATCGAGCGTTGCGGGGTGGGGTTGTGGCCAAGGTCGATGGTCCCCCACAGGAACAGGGCGCCGAGCAGGCACGCCGATACGCCGTAGATCACACCGAGGTCGGCGACCGGCCACAGGATGAGCGTGCTGGCGACCATCAGCGCCGTGTACATCACCATCTTGCGAACAGTGACCTCCATGGTGGCCACCGCAGGGAGCATCGGCACATTGGCAGCGCGGTAGTCGTCGGCGTAACGAATGGCGAGCGCCCAGAAGTGCGGTGGGGTCCACAGGAACATGACGAGGAACAGCACGACCGGCGTCCACGTCACGTTGTTCTGCACGGCCGCCCACCCCACCAATACGGGCACGGCACCGGCCGCTCCACCGATGACGATGTTCTGCGTGCTGGTGCG
>JAYVVY010000154.1:0-2535 GCA_043786575.1 Ilumatobacteraceae bacterium | reverse complement strand
TGTGCGCGGCGGGTACTCCTGGCCGTCGTTCAGCCGGTAAAAACGACTGAAGTACACGATGCCGGTGTCGTCCACTTCTTCGATCACTCCGGCAGCGCCGATGGTTTCCAACCACTCGCTCAGCGCACTGCGCCGGCCGGCGGCCACCACCGTCAGGTCGGCTTCGATCGTTGAGCCGTCGGCCAAGTGGACACCGGTGATGTGGGGCACTGCGGTACCTGTTGTGGCCGGGTCGGTGAGCAGCCCATCGACACCCACGCCGGTCCGGAAGGTGACGCGGCCCTCGGCCACCGCCGCTCGGCGCACGACCCACTCGAAGGTTGTCCGACGACAGGCCAGCATCACCAGGTCGTCATCCTCCGGCTCGCGCTCGAAGTTCACGATGGTGGGCGGCAGGTCGTCGCCGAAGCGCATTTCGGTGGCGCCCTGGGCCAACAGTTCGGCGTACACGTCTGGATAGTCACGGCGCAACAGCCCTACGAGCTTGGCGAGGAAGGCGTGGCTATGGCGAACCTGCGGCGCGCCCCGACGGTCCCACTCGAAGGCCTCATCAGCGGACGAGGGCATTGGTGTGTCGTCACGCTCGACCACGGTCACCTCGTGGCCTTGGCGCGCCATAACCAACGCCGAACCCAGACCCGCTACCCCGCCACCAACCACCAGCACATGCATGACCTGACCATACGGTGCAGCACGCGACCCTTACGTGTTGAGCTGTCCGGCGCTTAGCTGCCCATCGAATAGCCGACGCCGCGCACGGTACGCACCCAGCTCTTCGCGTCGGCCATGTCGATCTTCTTGCGCAGATTGGCGATGTGCACATCGACGACGTGGTCGTCGCCGAACCAACCCGGCCCCCAGACACGATCAATCAGCTGTTGACGATTGAACACCACCTTTGGGCTGGCGCTCAGCGTGTCGAGCAGGTCGAACTCGATGCGGGTGAGGTCGGCCAGCGCGCCGGCCACCGTCACCTCACGCGCCGCGGTATCGATACAGAGTTCGCCGAACACTCGTGTCGTGTCACCACCGGGCTCGGCGCGGGGGCGACGCAACAAGGCTTCCACGCGTGCGGCCAGCTCGCGAGCGGAGAACGGTTTGGTGACGTAGTCGTCTGCGCCCAGCCGAAACCCCAGCAACTTGTCGACTTCGTCATCGCGCCCGGTCAACATCAGTACGTAGGCGCTGGAGCGCTCTCGAATCATTCGACACAGGTCAAGGCCATCACCGTCTGGCAGACCGAGATCAAGGATCACGACGTCGGGGACGTGGATGTCCATCTCCGCCAACGCCTCGGCAATCGTCGTAGCCAGCCGCACGCGGTGGCCGGCGCTTTCCAGCACCGTTACGACGATGCGCGCGAACTCGGGCGCATCTTCCACCACCAGCACATCGACGTTCACGGCGCAATGCTCGCACAACGTGCTCGAAGTTCATGCCACCGCGCAGCGATGGACAGGCACTGCCAGCGTGGCTAGGCGGCGACGAGGGTCAGCAGCTCGACTGGCTGTGGCTCGGATGGGCGGGCCAGCTCGGCGGCAACAAAGTGCTCGGTGGCGGCCGGAGTGGCGAGTGTGGCGGCACTCCACCACACCAGTGGGCTGCGGCTGTCCAGCAGCGGGTGCCACAGCACGCCGAAGTCGCTGAGGCCACCGGTGACCAGACGGTCGATTGCCCACACATAGAACACTGCACGAGTGTCGTGGTAGGCGGCGACCTGGTCGGCAGCAGTATGGAAGGCGGGGCGGTCGGTGCGCAGCTGCTCGAGAGCAACCGCCGCACCGCTCGCCCGAACGGTGCGAAGAATGGAGGAGAGGAACTCGGTGTGCGTCATGACGTCAGTATCGGGCGTTTCCTACTGCGAAAAGGCCCGATCTTGTGGCATAGTGCTCCATATGGCTGCGCTTTCCTCACCTCTTGATCGTATCGACAGTGATATTCTCGCCATCCTGCGCGACGATGCTCGGATTCCGTACCAAACGCTGGGCGAGCGCGTGCACCTCTCCGCCAATGCTGCTGCCGACCGCGTCCGTCGCTTGGTGCGAAGCGGCGTCATCCGCAGCTTCACAATCGATGTCGACCAAGGCCGCCTCGGTCGCGACCTCGAGGCGGTCATCGATGTGCGAGCCGGCGATGTCGACCGCTTCCGCCGCGGCGCCCTCACCTGCCCAGAGGTCACCTGGCTGGCACACGTCACCGGCCGCACCGATTTCCAGGTTCACGTCAACGTGGCCGGTACCGCCGGGCTCAACGAGCTGCTTCAGCGGTTCACCACCGAGTTCGGGGCAGCCGAAACATTGACCACCGTCGTATTGGAACGGGCCCGCTGACTGTCTGATAGCCGCAGCTGGCAGCCCAAATGGGGTGGCCGCGTGTTGCCGCTTTAGCAGTCAAGGGTTTAGAGTGCTAGCAGTCTCGTGTCCCGAGTGTCAGCCCGGGCGCGACCATCATCACCATCAATTCCTGGAGGAATTCAATGGCAAAGCAGATCGCTTTCGACGAAGCAGCACGCCGCTCGCTCGAGGCGGGCATGAA
>JAYVVY010000153.1:0-6233 GCA_043786575.1 Ilumatobacteraceae bacterium | reverse complement strand
GCTGGCCAGCGGCGACGAATCTCCGCGCCGTCAATCCACTCGTACGGCACCCGCTCGGCATCCAGGCTGGAGGTGTACGTGCGATGGTCGATCGCCGCGTCTGGTGGGAAGAGGTCGACGCCGCCGGTGATGGTGATCATCCGCTGTCGGCTCTCGGCCTCAACGGCTCGCCACGCGTCGTAGGCCTGCGCGGCCAGGCGCACGTACTCGGGTGTGTGATACGACCGGCGAATAATGCGCGAATGATCGTGCGATGCACCACGCACGTGACCGAGCTCGAACTGCTCGAATCCAACGACGCTGACGCCACGCCGGGCCAACCAGTAGGCCGTCGCTGAGCCGAGCCCGCCGAGACCAACGACTGCGACATCTGCGCTCCGTGCCACCGTCATGCATGCAACGCTACTCTGAACGGCTATGCAGGTTTCAGAGCAACTCGTCTCCATTGCGGTCGAAGGTGGGGCGGTGCTGGCCGGCACGCTCTACCTGCCCGGCACCGAGGGGCCCTTCGCAACACTGCTGGAAGCGCTGCCCTACCGCATGAGCGACGTCGGTGCTTCGTACGCCGACAGCTACGTGCGCTTCGCCAGTGAGGGGGAGTTCGCAGTGCTCCGCATCGACCTACGCGGCACGGGCAATTCCACGGGCGTTGCCGAGGACGAGTACCCCGACATCGAGCGGCGCGACCTGCGAGTCGTGATCGAATGGGTCGCCGCCCAGCAGTGGAGCACCGGCGAGGTGGGAATGATGGGCACCTCCTATTCGGGCTTCAACTCGCTCCACATGGCGATGGAGGGCATTCCTCAGCTCGGTGCAATCGCCGCCATGTACGCCACCGACGACCGCTACACCGACGACGTGCATTACATGGGCGGCGTGCTGCGCGCGCTCGACCTCATCGATTACCCGCTGTACATGATCGCGATGAACGCACTGCCGCCGACACCGGCTGTGTGGGCGGAAATGGGTGCGGGCGATTGGGAGGCGGAATGGCGACGCAGGCTGGAGCAGCACGAGCCGTGGCTGCTGGAGTGGTTGCGGCACCCGACCCCCGACGAGACGTGGCGCCGTGGTTCGGTGCGCCTTGGGCCGCGCGGCGACGGCTACCGACGCATGTCGTGTCCCGTGCTCCTGATCAGCGGCTGGGCCGACGGCTACCGCAACAACACGTTCCGCACCATCGAGCACATGCCGGGTTGGCGTTTGATCGCCGGCCCGTGGGTGCACAAGGACCCGTCGGTGGCGCGGCCGGGGCCGAACATCGACTGCGATCTGGAACTGATGCGGTTCTTTGACGAGCACTTGCGCGGCGGGCCACGGGCTGTCGCCCGACGTGGGCAGATCTTTGTGCGGCGACCAACGCCACCCGAGCCCGATCTTGTCCTGCACAACGGCCATTGGATAGAGGTCGATGTCTGGCCGCCCGCTGAGCTGAAGGAGACTCCGCGCCGCACACGGCTGGAGGGTGACAACTCCATCCAGGGTCGGGCGATGGACGACCTTGTCGACGAGACCGACGTACGTGGCGATGTGGGGGTCACCGCGTGGAACTCGTGCGCGGGCGGGCTGCCGTGGGGGCAGCCGCAAGATCAACGGCCGGACAATGCGCGCAGCATCACCTATGACTGGATGCACACCGAGGAATCAATGATGCTCGGCAACAGTGAGGTCGCACTCAAGGTGCGCTCCTCCGCACCAGTTGGCCACCTCTCCGTCAAGCTGTGCGACATCGCCCCCGACGGCACCAGCACGCTCATCACACGCGGCATGCTCGACCTTGCCCAGCGCGGCGTGTGGCCCAGCGATCCGTTCGGCGAGGTCGGTGCAGAGCCGCAGCCGATCGCGCCCGGCGAGTGGATGGAGCTCAAGGTGCAGTTCGAGGCAACCACCTGGACACTGGTGCCCGGTCATCGCCTCCGCCTGGCGATCTCGGGCACCGACTGGCCGAACTGCTGGCCGCCCTCTCAGCCGTTCACACTCGGCGTGCAGCGAGGGTCGGTACGCATCGTGCTGTGGACGGCGAAGTCACTACCCGCAGCCCGCGACGAGTTCGATGCTGGCCCGGGCCCGTCAACCACCGAAGGCGACGGCGTGGTGTGGCGCTACGAAACCGACGTGCTTGGGCGAGAGACCCGAGTGCACAGCGGGTACGGCGGCACATACACAGGCACACACGGCACCGAGATCACCGACGTGTACGAGGGGTCACTGGGCATCAGCACGGTCGACCTGTCGAAGGGGTGGGCGAAGGGTCGCAGTCGCTACGACATGACTTTCGTACTACCCGACGGTTCGACAACGGCGTGTTCTACCGAGGCGACGCTCGACGTCCGCAGCGATCGCGAGTGGTTCCACGTCGACATCGCCCTGCGCGCCGAACGCGACGGCGCCGTGGTCGGCGAGCGAACCTGGTCGGAACGCTTTCCTCGCTAGGGACTGCTTAGCTGGTGGTTCGGGACCGAGCGACCGCGAGCGTCTAGTTGATGGAGACGGCGTGGCAGGCGACTTGGTGGGCGCCGGACTCGGGTTCTAGTTCGAGATCGACGCCGCGGCATTTGTCGCCGAAGCCGCGGCGGTCGGCTTCACCACTGGCGACGAGCGGGCAGCGCGGATGGAAGCGGCAGCCAGCGGGCACTCGTGCAGGGTCGGGAGTTTCGCCCACGAGAATCTGCTGAGCAATGCCACCTATCTCGGGCACGACACTGAGCAACGCCTGTGTGTAGGGATGCTTCGGCCCACCGAGGACCTCCTCAGTGGGGCCGACTTCCACAATGCGGCCGAGGTACATGACGGCCACGCGATCGGCGATGTTCCATGCGAGGCCGAGGTCATGCGTGACCGCAATGATGGATACGCCGTGGGTGTCCACGAATGAGCGCATCAAGGCCAAGATCTCACCACGAATCGATGCGTCGAGACTGGCGACAGGCTCGTCGGCCAGCAGCAGTGACGGCTGCAGTGCCATCGCCGCCGCAATCAGAACTCGCTGACGTTGCCCGCCCGACAGCTCGTGCGGGAAGCGACGCAGGTAGCGCTCGGCTGGGCGCAGGCCGGCGGCGGCCAGCGCCTCGGCCACAAGGGTCGGTTCGTGACCCTTCACCTTGTGTATCCGCAGGCCTTCGGCAACTGCTTCGTAGATCGAGTGCCGAGGGTTCAACGCGCCAGATGGATCTTGGAAGATCATCTGCACTCGCCGACGAAGGGCGCGTACGCCGCGACCCGTGCCGACCGTCTTGCCCTCGACCGTGATCGAACCATGGGCCAACGGCTCCAGACCGATGATCGAACGAATCAGTGTCGTCTTGCCACAGCCGGACTCACCCACCAGCGCGACCACTTCGCCGCGCCCGACCTCTAACGAGACGGTGTCGACCGCACGCACTCGACCGCCGCCGAATTGCACCTGCACATTCGTGAGGGCAACGACAGCATCCGATGCGGCTGCATCGGGAGCGGCAGCGTCAGACATCAGGACCATCCACGTGCACACAGGCAGCGCTGCGGCCCTCACCAGCCTGACGGAGAGCTACGTCCAGCGTGGAACACTCCGCCAAGGCCACTGAACAGCGCAGGTGGAAAGGGCATCCCGGCGGCAGGGCTGACGGGTCCGGAGGGTCGCCGGCCAAACCCTGCGGATTCATTCGCGAACTCGGGTCACCAATCGTCGGGAACGCCGCCGCCAAAGAACGCGAATACGGGTGTTGCGGGTCAGCGAAGACCTCCCTGCTGGAGCCTTCCTCCACAATGCGACCGGCGTACATCACGGCGAGCCGCTGACAGGTGTGCGTGAGCACCGAGAGGTCGTGAGTGATGAATAGCAGCGACAGGCCATACTCCCGTTGCAACTCGCCCAATAACGAAAGCACCTGCGCCTGCACCATCACGTCGAGCGCCGTCGTTGGCTCGTCGGCAATCAACAGCTTTGGATCACATGCGAGCGCGAGCGCGATCAACACCCGCTGGCGCTGTCCGCCGGAAAGTTGGTGTGGATACCTATGCGCCTGAGCGGCGGGAAGGCCGACTTGCTCCAGCAGGTCGCCCACACGTTTCCGCGCCACGGTCAACGACAGCGTCGAGTGCAACAGGATCGCTTCCTCGATCTGGTACCCAACAGAGCGAACGGGGTTCAGTGAGTGCAGCGCACCCTGAAAGACGATGGCTGCGCCGGTCCACCGCACTGCTCGCAGACGACCCGGCTTCATTGCGTACACGTCTTCACCGTCGAGGAGCACCGTGCCGCTCACGGTTGTGCCCTTGGGCAGAAGCCGCAACACGGCGCTGGCAATCGTGCTCTTGCCACAGCCGCACTCGCCAGCCAGGCCTACGGTCTCGCCCGCCTCGAGCGTCAAGTTCACTCCGCGCACCGCCGGCACCGATGCGCCGTGGGCGCGATACGTCACGTGGAGATCCTGCAACTCCAACACGCTCATCGTTCACGCAGCCGCGGGTCGAGAATCTCCTCCAACGCACGACCGAACAACGTGACGGCCAGCACCACGAACACGATGCCAAGACCCGGCGGCATGTACGCCCACCATCGGCCGCCGCTGATGGCGCTGTTGTCCTTCGCCGCATTCAACATTCCGCCCCACGAGGTGGAAGTCGGGTCACCCAAGCCCAGGAACGACAACGTGGTTTCTGTGAGAATCGAAATCGGAACGGCCAGCGTGGTGCTGGCCAGAATCAGCGGCGTGACGTTGGGCAGGATGTGTCGCCGCATCACATGAACTCTTCCGGCGCCCAGTGACCGAGCGCGATCGACATACAGACGCTGCCGAACTGTCAGTACCTGCGCCCGCAGCAGGCGAGCCGTGGATGGCCACGAGGTGACGCCGATGACAAGAATGATGGTCCACAGGCCGCGTTCCAACACTGCAGCAAGGACGATGGCCAGCGGTAGGAACGGGATCACCAGGAACCAGTCGGTAATACGCATCAGGACCGCGTCGATCCAGCCACCAAAGAATCCGGCAGTCAAGCCAACGAGCGACCCGATCCCCACCTGCAGCAGCGTGGCCATCAACCCCACGAACAGGCTGATTCGACTGCCCCACAGAAACTGCGCGGCAACGCTGTGGCCGAGGTGATCCGTTCCGAACAGAAACTCCCAACTGGGCGGCGACCAGACGGGGTTGTCGCCGGTGTTGGCGGCGCTCAGCGATGACCTGTCGCTGAGTAGAGGCGCCGCAAACGCCATCAGGGTGAACAGCACCAGCACGACGAAGCCCATCAGCGCCAGCCGGTCGTTGCGCAGGCCGCGCGCCGCTCCGGCCAACGATGCCCGACGACGATCCCAGGCGACGGCGCGACCCGAACGCGGTACTTGCACGTCAGTCATCGGCCATTCACCCGCGGGTCGATGCGGCCGTACAGCAAGTCGGCTACAAGGTTGGCAAAGATCAGCGACGCGCTGAACAGTAGGAACAGTCCCTGCAACACGGGAAAGTCTGGGCCCGTTGCAGCGTTGCGGGTCAGCTGGCCCAACCCGGGCCAGGAGAAGATGGTCTCCACCGCAATCGCACCGCTGAGCACGAAGCCGAAGTTCAGTGCCGAGAGGCTGACGACGGGCAGCCGTGCGTTCGGCTGAGCATGTTTGCGGCGAACATCTGCCTCACGCAACCCTTTTGCTCGGGCCAGTTGCAGGTAGTCCTCGCGCAACGTATCGATCATGGCCGAGCGGGCGACGATCGTGTACTCGCCGATGTACGCGATCGCCAGCACCATCGCCGGCAACGCCATGTGGTGCGCCTGGTCCAGCAGTTGAGCGAGCCCCGTCGCGTTGCTCCCCGAATCTTCCAGCCCACCCGTCGGGAACAGTCCCAACCCGGACGCGAACAGACCGAGGAACACCATGCTCAGCCACGCGTCGGGCATCGAATACGTGAACATCGAGAACGTGGTGACGCCGACGTCGTAGCGACTTCGCCGTCGCCAACCGGCGCGAAAGCCGAGCATGATGCCCGTCATCGCCAGCAGTGTCGAAGTCCCGACCAGAAGAACCGTTGGCCACAAGGCTTCGCCGATGACGGTGGTCACCGGGCGAAAGTCTTTCATCGACAGACCGAGGTTGCCGTGCAACAGCTGGCCGACGTACGCCGTGAACTGCTCCCACTTGCTGCCATCCAGATTGAACTGACGCTCAAGTCGTGCGATCTGGCTCTCACTGAGGTTGCGCCCGCGGAACATCGACTCAACGGTGTTCTCGTTGACCACCCGAAAGAGGAAGAAGTTGA
>JAYVVY010000152.1:0-1892 GCA_043786575.1 Ilumatobacteraceae bacterium | reverse complement strand
TACATCGACTACCGCGGTCTGCGCGATGTATTTGTGATTCGTTACGCAATGGGCGAGCAGGAACAGCTGCGAATGCACCACGACATCGCCCAGGTTTCGGGGTCGGTGAAGCTCAATGACGGTTACGACGGGGCAGTGCTCGACTTCCCCCGCCAGCACGTCACCAACGAGCCCGCGACTATCGGTGAGCTGGTGGCCTGGCCGTCGTTGGTCACCCATCCGCACCAAACGACGCCGCTGCGCCACGGCATCAAATATGCGCTGACGATCTGGTTCGAGCTGCCAACTTTCTAGAGAGCCCATTGGCTAGTCTTGATGGCATAACAGTCTTCTCTCCCCAGGGCTTCTTCTCATGACCTCCACTCGCACCGCAATTGCTTGGCTCTGCGCGTCGAGCGCGCTCGTGGCACTGTCGGCGTGCTCGCAAACGTCCAGCGCCGATGCGCCGGCCAGCTCGCAAACGGCACCCATCGCGGCAGCGGTGACGCCAGCGCCCACCACCGCCGCCCCGGCCACGACGGTGCCGGTCACCGCGGCCCCCACCACCGAGGCGCCCTCGACTACCGAAGCGCCCACCACCACCGCAGCGCCACCCACCACGATTGCGTCCAACCTTGTTGTCGTCGGCCCGGCGGCGGTGCCCATCGTTGCGGTCGGCAAGAACAACGGCGCCGACACATTTGCACTGCAGGACCGGCTCAACACGTTGGGATTCTGGGCAGGTCTCCCCGACGGCCAATACGGTTTCAGCACCGTGCAAGCCGTGATGGCGTTTCAGAAGTACATCGGGTTGCCCTCCACCGGCAAGGTTGATGGCGTGACTGCCGAGTACCTCACCGCCTACGGCGACAAGGCCCACGGAACGGCCGACAGTGGCACCCTGGTCGAGGTCGACAAGGCAAAGCAGCTGCTCTTCATCGTGGTCGACGGTCAGACGTTGTTCACGTTCAACACGTCCACTGGCAGCGGCATCCCGTATGAGGCCACCAACAAGAAGGACCCGACCAAGATTGAAAAGGGCGACGCTGTGACGCCCGCCGGTCTGTTCAAGGTCACCCGCGAGCGTCCGGAAGGCTGGTGGGAGGGCGACCTCGGGAAGATCTACCGCCCGAAGTACTTCGTGGGCGGAATTGCCATCCACGGCATGACCAGCGTGCCCAACTACCCGGCATCGCACGGTTGTGTGCGCCTCAGTACACAGGCCATGGATTTTGTGTGGGACAGCGGGCTCGTGCCGGTCGGCACCCCCGTGTGGGTTCACGAGTAGTCCCGTGTTACCTCACATCGGTGACGCCGCGCCGTGGACCGACCCCGAGGTGGTCTCGCTTCGGCGCCTGCCGATGCACGTGCCGCTGTCGGCCGATGGTCGAGGTCGAAGCCGACGCAGCCTGAACGGCACGTGGCAGTTTCGTCTCTTCGATTCTCCGGCCAAGGTGCCTGCGGGTGCGATCACCGGTGCCACCACCCGCTGGCAGCAGTTGGCCGTGCCAGGCAACTGGACCGTACAAGACACGGGCGACTTCCCGCACTACACCAACGTACAGATGCCGTTCCCTGGGCCGCCGCCGCGCCTACCCGAGCACAACCCCACCGGCATCTACCGACGGGCGTTCCAGGTACCCGTCGCGTGGAAAGGCCAGCAACTGGTGCTGCACGTCGGCGGTGCCGAGAGCGTGCATGCGGTGTGGATCAACGGAGAGTTCGCCGGCTACGGCACGGACAGTCGCCTGCCCAGCGAGTACGACATCACGGCGCTCGCCCGGCCCGGCGCCAACGAAGTTGCCATCGTCGTGGCTCGCTACAGCGCGCTCAGCTACGTGGAGGACCAGGACCAGTGGTGGATGGCTGGGCTGCACCGCGAGGTGTTCATCGAGGCCCGGCGCGCGGCGCAC
>JAYVVY010000151.1:0-2377 GCA_043786575.1 Ilumatobacteraceae bacterium | reverse complement strand
GCCGTTCCCGAAGGTGCCGTGGGACGACCCCGAACAAGTGCTGAAGGTGATCGAGCAGGAAGACCCGGCCACCATCGCCGGCTTCATCGCCGAGCCGATTACCGGCGCTGCGGGCGCCTGTCTGACCGCCAGTGACGAGTACTGGCAAGTCGTCACTGACGCGTGCCGCGAGCACGACATTCTGCTCATCGCCGACGAAGTCATGACTGGGTACGGCCGCACCGGGCTCAACTTCGGCCATCAGCACTTCCCGTTGGTGCCCGACGTCATCGTGGGTGGCAAGGGCTTGGGCGGCGGGTACGTGCCGCTGGGTGCTGTCGCCGCCTCTGACGATGTTGCCGAGGCCTTGCGCGGCAGCGGCTTCATGTACTTCACCTTCACGGGCAACGACGGTGCCTGTGCCGCGGCCGTCAAGGTGCTGGAGATCATGCGCAACGAACATCTCGTGCAACGTGCTGCAACAGTGGGAGCGCACCTCGGCCAGCGGTTGCGCGACGAGTTCGGCCAACACCCCGCCGTTGCCGACATTCGCGGTCGCGGCATGTTCTACGGCCTGGAATTGAACTGCAGCCGCGACGACGTCGTGCAAGCCGCGATGGACCGCGACATGTGGGTCTACCCGGCCGGTTCGGGGCCTGTCGCCGAGGCGGTGATGGTGGCACCGCCGTTCGTGATCACCAACGAAGAGATCGAACTGCTCGTCACCACTCTGCGGTCAGCAATCGATGCGGTGGCCCAATGACATCGCTCAACTTGCCCGACGTCGGCAACGACTCGCGTCGGCTCATCGCACTCGACGCCGTTCACAACTTCCGTGACATGGGCGGCTATCCCGCCGCCGACGGGCAGACCACGCGTTGGCGCACACTGTTTCGCGCCGACGGTCTCTATCGTCTGGCCGGCGACGACCTGGAAGTAGTGCGCGAGCTAGGGCTGCGCACCGTGATCGACCTGCGGACACCCCTGGAACTGGCCGAGCGGGGAACGTTCCCGCAGGATCTACACCCTGTCGACTTCCATCATGTTCCGGTGATCGACAGCACCTGGCAGTTTCTCGAAGAGTCCGCCACCGACGACGCGGTGGCCTTCCTCGAGTGGGCATACCACGACATGCTGCGCCAGGGCCCCGAGCGGTTCGCGCAGGCCATCGAGCACCTCAGCCAGGTGGATGCGCTTCCCGCGGTCTTCCACTGCGCTGCGGGCAAGGACCGCACCGGAGTATTGGCGATGCTGCTGCTCGGCTCACTCGGCGTGCCGCATGAGTACATCGTTGCGGACTACGCACTGACCGCGCAGGGTGTTGAGCGCATGCGCGTGTGGGCCCAGCGCGAATCGCCCGAACTGTGGGCGCGCATGGCGGACAGCCCATCAGCGTTCATGGCGGCCGTTCCCGAGGCAATGTCCCGCGTGATCGACAGCATCTGCCACGACGGCACGATTCGCGAATTCACGCTCAGCCTGGGGGTAACCCCTGCGGCGCTCGACCGCCTCGCCGCCCAACTGCTTGAGTAGCGGCCCACAAAAGCGGAGCGGCTGTGGCTGCGGCGTACGCTCGCCGACATGAACGGCAGCAGATTGAACGGCACCATCGCTTTGCAGGGCGGCGGCGCTTTTACGGCGAACGATGATCTTGACCGGCGGTTGCTGTCCTCGGTCGGTGCCAACCAGGTTGTGGTGCTACCAACGGCTGACGCGTTCGAGCGACCCGAGCGGTTGGTGGCGGAAGCCATGAACTGGGCCGAGCGGCTGGACGTGGAAGTTGAGGCGCTGATGGTCATGCGCCGCGGTGAGGCAATGGAGAGTGGCCCGGCCAACCTGGTGCGCGAGGCGAAGGCCGTCTACTTCGTCGGTGACCAGCCGCTGCACCTGCGTTCCGTGCTCAAGGACACCCCGCTGTGGGACGCTGTGCGCAACGTATTGACAAATGGTGGTTTGGTCGCTGCGGTGGGAGGCAGTGCCGCGGCGATGTGCGACCCGATGGTCGATCCGCGCGGCGGCGCGTTCACTCTCGGCCTTGGGTTAGTGCCCAATCTTGCGCTCGTGACCGAAGCTGAGACGTGGTCGCCCGAGCGTCTTCACCGCACACGCAAGCTGGCCAACACCGCTTTCGCAGTGATGCACAGCGGCGACGCGCTGGTGCTGTCCTCCACCGGTTGGGAATCGGTCGGCAACACCGAGGTGCACGGCGAGTTGCCGTAACTGCGTTGGTGATCAGGGTTGGTGATCAGGACGTGACGGTGGCGGGCGCTGCGGGCGTGATCGACATGATGTCGACGATGAACGACAGCGCACCCGCGGGTCGGCCCTGTGCAGCGGCGTCGGCACCGTAGGCCAGGTCCACCGGGATATCGATCTGGTAGCGGCCGCCAACCTTCAG
>JAYVVY010000150.1:0-16115 GCA_043786575.1 Ilumatobacteraceae bacterium | reverse complement strand
CGGCGGCGCCGAGCCGGTAGCTCGGACACCCCGTGCGACTGCCACGAAGGCCGGCAAAGCGCCCGCAGCTACCAAGGCTGCTCAGCCCAAGCCGTCCCGCACCAGAATCGACGAGGGTAATGAGAACGATCATCGCAGTGACAGGCCGTCGAAGGACAGCGAACCTAAGGAGCAAATCGTGGACGCACATCAGGTTGGCGAAGAAGCCGTTCGGTTTGTGACGGAACTGGTGTCGGCCTTTGGCCTGACCGGTACCGCTGAGCTGGTAGAAGATGGTGACGACCTAGAGGTTCGGGTGCACGGGCAGGAACTCGGCTTGCTGGTCGGCCCTCGTGGCACGACCCTTCAGGCAGTCCAGGATCTGGCGCGAGTTGCTGCTCAGCGTCGCCTGGGCGACCATGACACTCGACTACGGGTGGATGTTGGGGGGTACCGGGAACGTCGCCGTGTTGCCCTTGGGGCCTTTGCCACACAGATGGCCAGCGAAGTGACGACCTCCGGCGTTGCACGCGTGTTGGAGCCGATGTCATCTGCCGACCGCAAGATCATCCACGACACGCTGTCGGGAGTCGAGGGCATCGCCACTCGCTCCGAAGGCGATGACCCGAACCGACGTGTCATCATCGCTCCGGCCACTGCCTGACGCGAGCTGGTGAACGACGACCGGGCTCTCCTTTCTGCACTGCGCGCCATTCAGGCGCGCGGTGCGATTGGGGAAGCCTCGCTCGAGCAGGCGATAGTTCACGCGGAACAGTTCGTGGCGGCGCTCCCCTCTGGGTTGAGCACGTTGATTGATCTCGGCTCTGGTGGTGGGCTTCCTGGACTAGTGATCGCGGTTCGCCGTCCGGAGATTCATGTCACGTTGGTGGAACGCCGGCAATCTCGGGCGGACCTGTTGTCTCGTGCTGTTCGGTCGCTTGAACTCGGCAGTCATGTGACTGTCGTCGCCGGGGATGTCCGTGTAGTAGGGGAGTCGGCTCCGAGAAGCTTTGACGCAGTGACCGCCCGGAGCTTCGCTGCCCCCGCTGTCACGGCTCACTGGGCCGGCGTGCTGCTGCATACGGGTGGTCGTCTAGTCGTCAGTGAGCCTCCAGTCGACGACGCCGATCGTTGGCCCAACCCACTGCTCGCCGCCGCAGGTCTTGTTGACCTCGGCCGTGAGCAGGGGGTTCGCGTCTTCACCCGTGGCTAATCGGACGCTGAGTGTTCCACGTGGAACATCAGTCGCGACGTCCACTGCGCACCGCCAACTGTTCCACGTGGAACATCCTGCATCACTCGACCAGTGATACACCAGGTGCCGGGGAATGTCCGCTATCCTTCGGCATCGCCCCCGCCGAGTTGCTGCTCATTGGGCTTGAGCCTGCAGGAGTTGTTCTGTGCTGACGCCAGCCGCAAGTGCGAGCCGTCCCCTTCCCCGTGTGATCGCTATTGCCAACCAAAAGGGTGGTGTTGGGAAAACCACCACTACCGTCAACCTCGGTGCGTGTCTCGCTGAGCTGGGTTACCGAACGTTGATCGTCGACCTCGACCCACAGGGTAATGCGTCGACCGGCCTCGGTATCGACAACCGTGGCCTCGAGACTTCGATGTACCACGTGATCATGCACGAGGTGCCTCTAGAGAACTGCGTCGAGCCTTCCTCGGTGAAGAACCTCTTTGTTGCCCCCGCATCACTCGACCTTGCCGGTGCCGAGATTGAGCTCGTTCCTGCGTTCAGTCGCGAGAATCGGCTTCGTCGAGCAATCGCTGACGTGCTCGACGACTACGACTACGTGTTGATCGACTGTCCCCCGTCGCTTGGTCTTCTCACTGTCAATGGCCTCAACGCAGCCTCTGAGGTGTTGGTTCCCATCCAATGCGAGTACTACGCGCTGGAGGGCCTTGGTCAGTTGCTCCGCAACGTCGACCTTGTGAAGCGAAATCTCAATCCTCAGCTGGAGGTCAGCACCATCGTGTGTGTGATGTACGACGCCCGCACCAAGCTCGCCGAGCAGGTGGTCAAGGAAGTGCGTGAACACTTCGGTGACAAGGTGTGTCGCACCGTGGTGCCACGTACCGTTCGTCTCTCGGAAGCCCCGTCGTTTGGGCAGCCGATCATTCAGTTCGATCCCACGTCACGCGGTGCCACGGCGTACCGCAGCGTCGCCAAGGAGGTCAGCGGTGGCCCGTCTCAGCGGACTCGGTAAAGGACTCGGTGCACTCATCCCCGCCGACGCCACGTCGGTAGAGGCAGGTGACCAACCTCGACTGGAAGACTTACCCGTCGCCAGTATCGTTCCCAACCCGCATCAGCCGCGTGTGCACTTCGATGAGGAGTCGCTGGCGGAGCTCGCGGCCTCGGTACGTGAAATTGGGGTGCTGCAACCGGTTCTGGTGCGGCCAGGAGCAGAGGATGGCACCTACGAGTTGGTTGCCGGTGAGCGCCGTTGGCGCGCCGCTCGTCGCGCCGGCCTGGCTGTGATTCCGGCGATTGTACGCATGACGGACGACCTCGGCTCCGTGGAGCGGGCGCTCGTCGAGAACCTTCACCGGCAGGACTTGACTGCCTTGGAGGAAGCCTCCGCCTACCAGCAGCTCGTCGAGGACTTCTCATTGACGCACGAGCAGGTTGCATCGCGAGTCGGCAAGAGTCGCTCTGCCGTCACCAACACGTTGCGGCTGCTGTCGTTGCCACCGGCAATTCAGGCGCTGCTTGCGGATGGACGTCTCTCGGCGGGCCACGCGAAGGCGTTGTTGGGAAGCCCCGACCGTGCGTTCCAGGAGCAACTTGCCCGTCGAGCTGCCGCCGAGAGTTGGTCGGTACGAATGCTCGAGGAAGCGGTGCGCGACCGGGGTGGAGCGGCTGAGCTGGAGTCGATCGAACCCACTACACCCGGCAAGGTGGGTGATGGTGCCGGTCTGACCCCTGCAACTCGCCTTCGCCCGCCTGGGCTGCTGGAGTTGGAGGAACTGTTGGCGGAGTACTTGTCCACACGAGTGAACGTCACGATGGGGACTGGCAAGGGAAAGGTCGTGATTGAGTTTGCGGATCTTGAAGATCTCGAACGAATCTACCACCATATGACCACTCAGAGTGCTGACTAGCTATCAGTTCCTACTCTAAGTAGTAGTTACCGGGCAAAACCTCCGCATGAGGGTTACGCACACCAGTGGACAAACCTGTGGATAAACCCTCAGGCTGTGCGTAAGATCCATAGGTCGAGGGCCCGTAGCACGCTGATCGCGAGCTGCGGCGTGGCGTCGGTAGCGGCTCGTACCGGGCCCACCGTCACCAGTACTGCTGGCATCCTCGTCTCGCGCAGCACCGGCAACCGCATACCGCTGACTGCTGGCGCCATGCCCGGCACCGCCCGCATTTCCTCTGCGATCAGTTCGGCCAGGGTGCGTCCGCCGACAGACTCGAACGCGGGCACCTGGTAATAGTGCGCGATGGCCGCAGGCTCGGTGTGGCTCTGAAAACCGAGGTACACGTGCGCACCGAAATGATTGGCGGCCAGTGCCTGCGCGACCGCATCCGGTTCATCCAACGGTATGACGGTGGCACCCCGCTGGCGCAGCTCGCGTGCCAGCGTTCTGGTGAGCCCGCTCAGCCCACCGAACTGGCCGACAACAACGCGGCAGTTGGCCAATGACTCAAAGCCAACACGCAAACTCTCGCGCTCACGCACGGCACCGACACCGGGGCCGCTGCCGGTCTGGCCGCTGACCCGCACGATGATGCGCAGGGTGTCGGGCCCGCACACGCCGTCGGGCGGCACACCGCAATTGGACTGAAAGTCAGCGAGCGCCCGTGACGTGCGTGGTCCGAAAATTCCGTCGACGCGGCCGCAATCGAACCCGAGGCGCGCCAAACGCGTCTGCAGGTCGGCAACGTCGTCTCCACGCAGGTTGGGAGAGGTGAGCAGCAGTTGGCGGTCGCCCGGCTTCCATGACGCCTCAACCAGCGCCGTCCAGGTGTGCTCGTCACAGACTCCGTTGGCGTGCAAGCCTCGCGCTTGCTGAAACCCACGCGTCGCCTCTTCGGTGGCAGCGCAAAAGACGCCCGCCTCGGTGCCCGCGGCGGGGGTGAACCCGGCGGCACCGAGGCGGCGCTGTAAATCGCGAATTGCCTCGCCGCGCTGACCGGGAGTCAGCGGGAAGTAGGCAGAAATTCGTTCAGCTCCTGAAGGAGTTGGCCCTTGCCCTTGGCGCCAACGAGGCGCTTTTGCACCTCGCCCTGGTTGAAGACCAGCAACGTGGGAATACTCATCACGTTGAAACGCATGGCGATGTCGGGGTTTTCGTCCACATTGAGCTTGGCAATGGTGATGCCAGGGTTCTCAGTGGCGATCTCGCCCAGGATTGGGGCAATCATCTTGCACGGACCACACCATTCGGCCCAGAAGTCAACGAGAATCGGCTTGTCGCTGGAGGCGACCGTCTCGTCGAACGTAGAAGTGGTGAGGGTGACGATGCCATCGGCCATGGCTGGTCCTTTCGCTGGGGAGAGTGATGCTACCGCTGTGCAACCTGCCGGGACGGCCACCCATTCCGCAGCTGTCATTCGTGTGACGAGTGACCGACAGCTTCCAGCCAGCGCTCGGTGTCGATCGCGGCGGTGCAGCCGGAACCGGCGGCGGTGATGGCCTGGCGATAGGTGTGGTCCTGCACGTCGCCGCAGGCAAACACGCCCTCAACATCGGTGTACGACGAGCCTGGCTGGGTGATGAGGTAGCCGTTGTCCTCCATTGCCAGCACACCTTTGAACAGGTCGGTGTTGGGCCGGTGGCCAATGGCGACGAAGAGGCCGGTGACGGGCAGCGTGGTGACCTCGCCAGTGACCACGTCTCGAACCACAGCGCCCTCCAGCTTGTGCTCTCCCACGAGGTCGTCGACCACCGTGTTCCAGCGCAGCTCGATCTTTGGGTTGTTGAACGCACGCTCCTGCATGATCTTGCTGGCGCGCAGTTCACTGCGGCGAACGATGAGGATGACCTTGGAGGCGAACTTGGTGAGGAAGCTGGCTTCCTCCACCGCACTGTCGCCGCCACCGACAACGGCAATCTCCTGGCCGCGGAAGAAAAACCCGTCGCATGTTGCGCAGGTGGACAGACCGTGGCCCAACAGGCGACTTTCGGCCTCGAGGCCCAACATCAGGCTCTGCGCGCCCGTGGAGACAATGACAGCGTCAGCCGTGTAGTGCGTGTCGCGTACCCACACTCTGAAAGGGCGTTCGGTGAAGTCGATAGCGGTGACCTTCTCGGTGAGGAACTGGGCGCCGAATCGTGCGGCCTGCTCTCTCATGCGCATCATCAGGTCGGGGCCCATGATGCCCTCGGGGAAACCGGGAAAGTTCTCGACCTCGGTTGTGAGCATCAGTTGGCCACCCGGTTGGTCGCTGGTGCTGCTGGGCTCGCCCTCGATGACCAGCGGTGAGAGGTTGGCGCGGGCGGAGTAGATGGCGGCGGTGAGGCCGGCGGGACCGGAGCCGATGATCAGGACCTGGTGATGGCTCATGCCGGGTCCTTGGCCACTTCGGGGTCGTAGCGAGCGCGGAGAGCGAAGAAGCCGGCGATCATCATGACGGCACCCAGCAGCATGTACGAGATCCACACCGCGCGCCCGTGGCTGACGAAGAAGCCAAGACCCTCGCGCAGTACGCCGAGCAGCAAGATGATGACCAACGGGATAGCGACAACTGCGGCGATGAGCGCAAGCACGCCGAAGACGACGCCACGCAATGCCTTGATGGCGTTGTCTGTGGCCACGGAACGAACCTTGCCGACCAGGCGCTCGACAGTGTCGGCGAGGTCGGGGGCCCAGTTGGGATCGGTGAAAGGGTTACCCGGCATGAGGTGGAGCCTACCCGGCGAGTTACCAGAGGCTGAGCGCCAGCGAGACGATCGCGCCGTGATAGGTGACCATCACCGCGACGGCCATCCAAGAACGCTCACGAACGAAGGCTCGCCAACCCAGTAGCGAGTCGCTGATGACGAAAAGCGTGGCACCGGCAATCACCCATCCACGACCAGTTGCCCAGCCACACACGGTCATCGCAGAGATGACCACGAGGTAGGCAGTGACAGGAATGCGTAGGGCAGGATCCTTCTCAATTGCGCCGCGCACGATGCGACGCCCAGCTGTCGCGGCGAGCACCGTCATCAGCACCAACGCAACAGCCCCAAGCGCGATGTGTGGCATTCCGTAGTGCACGAAGAGGACGATGAAGACGACGTGGCCGATGAGGAACGACGCCAACCCAAGGACAAAATTGTCGAGCGGCGCCATCAGGGCAATGTCGCCCCACAGGCAAAAGACCAGCGCGATCACAGCAGTGGCGACGAGACCAGTGGGCGACTCGTTCGCGAGGGCGAGGCCGATGACCAACATGGTGGTGAGTGGTTTGGCCCACGCCTCGATGCGATCTGAGTTGGTGAGGCGTGACCACCAATTGGCCAGCGCGCACAGTGCGGTGGCGGTGAGAAGGGCGACCTGCATAGCGACGGATCAGGGCCCGACGGTGGCGAGCACGGTGCAATCATCGGTGATGGCAGAGGTCATGCCGGTGACCGTATCGCGAGCGGCAATCGCGAAGACACCCTGGTACCGAATGTCTGCCAGGAACACCTGCTGCGCAGTGAGGCAGCCAAGCGCCGCTCGGGTGTAGGCAGTAGCTGCCAAGTCGGTTGGTGCAGGGACGGTCTGTGCACTGGCCGTACTCTCGCTGGCGGCGGCGGTGGTCTCGGGGAGCGCGGCGGCGGACACGACGGTGTCGGCAATGTCCGACGCCAATTCCTGTAGTTGCTCAGGTGTGTCGATGATGAGTGCCGCCTGGGCGCCACCACCGATGGAGCCGATCGTGGATGCGGGAGCCGCTGCCGCCATCGTGTCGGACGCTATGTCCGCCTCCGTCGACGCATCGGCCGATGCGACCTTCGCACTGGTGTCCATACTGGAACTCTCCGAGTCACTGCC
Source organism: Ilumatobacteraceae bacterium (assembly GCA_043786575.1). Lineage (GTDB taxonomy): Bacteria > Actinomycetota > Acidimicrobiia > Acidimicrobiales > Ilumatobacteraceae > UBA668. The sequence continues at coordinate 9,158 of JAYVVY010000150.1, read as the reverse complement.
CGAGAGGCCGCCGTTGGCGGCAACCCCGATGGTGCCAATCAGTAGTACCGCGGCAGCGATGGAGAGCACGGGACGAACCCAGCGGCGCTGTGCGTTGAGTGGGATGATGAGGGCACCAGCTGCCGCGGGGCTCAGAGCCGGTACATCGAATTCGGCGAAGGCGGCGGCAAACGCGGCCTCACGGGTGTCTGCCGCGGCGGTGGGAACATCGGCAACCCGTGCCCGCACGGCGCTGAACGAGGCGACGATGTCCAGCAGCTCGGGTGCGGCCTCCACCTGGGCGCGCTCGGCCGGACTGGCCACGCCATCGAGGTATGCGCTGGCCAGTTCGTGCTGCGGGTTCAGTTCGTCGTTCAGTTCGTCGTTCAGGTCGCGTTCGGTCATGGCGTCGTGTTCGTTGTCTCGTTCTTCGGTCCGTCGTTCTTCATTGCGTCTCGTCGTCTGCGCTTGTTGGACGCTCCGATGCGCCCTCATGGTTCCCGTCGGCTCGGGAAATTGTGGTGGCCAGCATCCCGCGGCCGCGAGCGATACGGCTTTTCACGGTGCCTACCGGCACGTCGAGGATGGCAGCGATCTCGGCGTAGTCAAGATCGGCAACGTCGCGCAAGACGACCGGCACACGAAAGTCTTCGGGCAGTGCAGCCAATGCAGCATCGATCTGTTGGCGATCCGCGAACTGCTCGATGCGTTCGCCGGCGGACGGGTCGGCATGATCATCGCTGTGATCGTGGTCTCGCCCAGCAACAAGAGGGCGGCGCCGCCGGCGGCGTAGCTCGTCGAGGCTGGCGTTGGTGGCAATTCGGTATGCCCAGGTACCGAACGACGCACGCCCGTCAAAGCGCGTCAGCCCCCGCACCATTGCGATCATTGCTTCCTGAGTTGCGTCGGCCGCGTCGGCGTCGTTACCGGTGATTCGCCGACAGACGCCGTGCACGCGGTCGTAGTGGCGTCGGAACAATTGGTCGAGAGCGCCGTGATCGCCGCCCTGCGCTGCGCGCACCAGCGCAGCGTCATCGAGCGGCACAGCCATGATCGCATCGTAGTGTGACGCGCTGTCGCCAGATGGTGCGCGAGCCGGTCAGCCGAAGCTGAGTTCCTTGATGACACCGCGATATGGGTTGTCGGTGCATGCTGGGTCGGCGCCGAGTTCGTTGAACGAGACCAGCACATAGCGCGCCGGGGTAGCGAGGTCCACGGACAGTGTGGTTGCCTCCACGCCATCAAATGAATCCACCGGAGTCCCCCAACCCGAGAAGTTGGTCGGCACCGAACCGTCGGGTACGGCGAACACCTTCACCTGGTATGGGGCACTGCCAAGGGCGACGGTGAAGGTACCGGTGGCGTCGGTGCCCAGATCGGCGATCAGGCCAACGCCCTGCTTGCCACCAAGGAATTTTGATGAGTAACAGACAGTTGTCCAGGCGGTGGTGAGGTCATTGTCGATGGCGTTGGGGGCGAACTCGTCGCGTTCCACCTGATCGCCCTCTGGGTCGAACGTGCGCACGGAAGTGATGGCGGCCGCGGCGGCGGGAGCGACTGCGCCGGTAGTGGTGTCGGGGGCGACGGTAGTGGCCGCGTTGAAACCAGACGCGTCGTCGTTGCTCATCGTGACCCACAGCACCAGGCCGACGACAAAGGCGACCAGTAAGAGACCGCCCACGACAACCATGGAGGGTGTGCTTTTCTGCTCAAACCTGCGGTTGGGTTGCTGGCGTGGCCGAACAGTGGCGGGCGGCGTCTTGTCGGCGCGCACGGGTGCCCCTGCCGCCCGCCCCGGCTTCACGGGCTGGTAGCCGCTGACCGGTGTGGGGTTGCGTGTGTTGGTGACCGGCGCACCGCGCCTGACGCCAGGCCCAGTGGCGCTGGGCACAGTGGGGGTGGACCCTGTCGTTCGTGGAGTCGAGGTGCGTTGTACGGGCGTCTGGCCGGTGCGGCTGCCGCGGGTCGGAGTACCGCGAGTGCCATCGCGAGTGACGTCGCCGGTGAGGTCGTGGCGTGGCTGGCCGGCAATGCGCTGCAGTTCGTTGCGCACCTCGGCGCCGGTGGCGGGGCGGTCGTCGGGCTTGCGTGACAGCAGTTTGTGGATCAGCGGTGCAAGCCCATACGGCAGTGTCGGGCGCAGACGGGTGAGGTCGGTTGGGTCGCGGTTGAGGCGAGCCAATGCCGTGTCGGCGTCGGTCTCTCCCAAAAATGGCACGCGGCCAGCGAGGCACTCGTACAGAACCAGGCCCAGTGAATACAGGTCGGCGCGACCGTCCAGCTTGCGACCGCGGACCTGTTCGGGGGACAGGTATTTGGCGGTGCCCATCATCACGTTGGGGCTGGTCAGGTCTTCGTCAGAGCTGCCCAAACCTTTGGCAATACCGAAGTCGGTGAGCAGTACACGCCCGTCAGGTGTGATGAGAATGTTGCCTGGTTTGATGTCGCGATGCACCAGGTTGGCCTGGTGGGCATAGTCCAGAGCGGCGGCCATGCAGGCGCCGATGTGCATCGTCAGGTCGGGGCTCAGCCGCTTCTGTTCGTCGAGTAGTTGGCGCAGGCTTTTGCCGTTCACCAACTGCATCACGACCGCTTGGCGTTTCTCGCCACCGATGGTGTCGTCGACCGCGTCGTACACGGCGACGATGTTGGGATGGCTCAGTTGCGCGACAGCGATGGCCTCGCGACGGAAGCGTTCGGCCACGACCGGGTCGGCCGCGAGGGAGGGTTTCAGCAGCTTGACGGCCACCTGGCGAGTGAGTGAAAGGTCGGTGCCCAGCCACACCTCTGCCATGCCTCCTTGCGCGAGCTTGCGCTCCAGCCGGTAGCGCTGGGCGAGGATGGCGGGGGGCAGCGAGGTGGGGCTCGCGCCAGGAGAGGTGAGAGACATGTCCGCTCGTCGACGATAGTGGCGGGAGCCGTCAGTTACCGGGCAATACGCATGTCGACGGCAGCTAGCCGGCGACGCAGAAGGCAATACCGATGGTGCCGCGACCCGTGTGACTACCCACGACCGGGCCGATGTCACCGACAACGATCTCACCGGCATAGTGCGGACGCAGCTGTTCGACGAACGCATCGACGTCGCTGCAGTCAGCGTTGAGCACCATCAGGTTCTCGACTGGACCGGCCTTCACCAGCGTGTCCACCAGGAAGGCCAACGCCTTGCTGCGGGTGCGCTGCTTGCCACCCTCTTCGACCTTGCCGTCGCGGACTTCGATGATCGGCTTGATGGACAGCACAGAGGCCAGCATCGCCTTGGCGCCGCCGATGCGGCCGCCCTTCTTCAAGTTTTCCAGCGTGTCCAGCGCCCCCCATACCTTGGTACGGGTGGCCAGGTCGCGGGCACGATCAACGACGGCCTGGTGGCTGGCGCCGCCAGCGGCGAGACGTGCGCAGTCCATCACGATTGCACCGAGCCCGAGTGTGCACTGCTGGCTATCGACGACGGTGACAGCGACCGAGTCGGCTACCCCGCGGGCGCCTAGTTCGGCCGACTGCATCGTGGCGCTGAGTGAGGCGCTGAGACTGATGGTGACCACGCTGGTCGCGCCATCGGCGGCGAGGCGTCGGTACGTCTGCTCGAATTGCCCGGGTGCCGGCGCCGCGGTTTCGGGGAGTGTTGCCGAGGCAGCACACTTTGCCCAGAACTCGGACGGCGTGAGATCTGCGCGGTCGACGTATTCCTCGCCGTCGATACGGATGGTGAGAGGAACAATTTCGATCCCGAGGTCATCGGCGACGTGCTGAGGCAGGTCGCACGCGGAGTCGGTCACGATGCGGACGCGGTTGGTGCTCACGAGGGCGGAAGGCTACTCGTTGCGGCGTCGGGTGAGAGCGTCGCCCCGTCGTCAAGCCCCTCGGCCACCTCGTCGGGCCCGTCACCACTGTTGCCGTCGTCACCGGTGTAGCCGCCGTTACCAAGGCGAACAGGGTGCCGGGCAGCCGCCGTTGCGGCAGCGCGGTTCCGCCGGCTCTGGCGCAGGTGGCGCACCCACCAGGTGAGCACAACCAAGAGAAGGGCTCCGGTGAACAGATTGCCCAGACCGCTGAGCGCGTTGACGGTGGCGGTGAGCGTCACCGGCGAGGCCAGGATGTCGCCGGTGGGTGTGAGAACGGTGAGCGTCACCGGGAACGTGCCGCGGGTGCGTGCTTCGATGTCGACCTCGACAGGCGTATACGCCTGCGGCGGCAGCACGACAGTGACATCGTCGCCAAAGAACAGCTTGGAGCTGCTCATGTGGACTCGCACCGACAACGGGACATCGCTGTGGTTGTAGAGCCCGATCGGCACCGTTGTCGTGCGGCCGGTGAGTGTGAAGGGGAACGGTGTCGGTAGTTCCACGGCCGCTCGGATGGCCGCCAACTCTGTTGTGATTCCGGCGGCAGTTGCAGCGACCTGCACGTCAGTCAGCGCGCTTGTGGGGAAACGGTCGATATCCGAACGCCACCGAGCCATCCGAGCGTCGTCGACGGGCAGCATGCTGCCGGTGGTTCGCGTTGCTTCCGTCATGGCAGCGACTGTGTCGAAGCGTCCGTCGATGGTTCCCTCCACTGCGTCTGGCAGACCGACGAGCACTTCACCGCGGTCGGGAAGTGCGAGGTGGTTGGTGCGCACGCCCAAGGCTTCCAGAGTTGTTGGCATCAGGCCTGGTGTGTTGGCCAGCAGGGTGGTGATTGCGCGATAGGTATCGAGGTTGGGAAGCGACAGATCGGTGGTTCCGAGGGTGACGCCGCGCCGGCTCGGGTCGCCCGCCGACTTGCCGTTGCGATCCTTGGTGATGTCGACGATTTCCTGGCGGTACGCAAGGAGATGCGTGATTGCGTAAATTCCGGTGAGCGCCGGTGTGCTGGTGCGACGCTCGAGGACGTCGTCGAGATCGCGATCGACGAGTGTGGCGTCGACGGTGATGCCGGGTGCGACCTGTAGCTGCACCAGTTGGCTGGAATCGGTGAAGATGCCCGTTGACTGTGGCAGCGGGTCGAAGACCTCGGGTGTGGTGACAACCAGTCGAGTACCGAGATCGCGAAGAAGTGCGCCACCGTCGCGGCTGAGCGGTCCATCCATGAACGCGACACTGTCTGAGGGAAGGCTGGTCATGAACGTTGCCAGATCGTCCTCGCCGTCGCGCAGCCACTGCGTGTACGTCCCCTGTTGCGCAGCGTCGGCCGCGAGCGACGGGTCCAATGGGTACCGCGGCGAGGACAGCACCTCGTTGCGCGCGAGCCCGACTGCCAGCCGCTGCGCAATGGCGGCACCTGCCTCGCTGTACTGGCCAACTGTGACGAGCAGTGCCGGTGGAACGCGCACGGCCACCGGCATCGTTGAGGCGTCCAGCAGGTCGGCGAGTTGGGTGAGTTCCGTCAGCACTGCATCGGTGATCACGATCTGGCCGTCGTCGTCCAACACCACCGGCGACGTGGTGGTCATCGCAATTGCAACTGGCAGCGCGACTTCTGGAGCGTCGGTTGCGGATGGCAGTCGATGGACAAACGTCAAAAGTTCAGCCACGACGCCTTCCCCGGTGCGTAGTTCGAGCACCACCGGGTAGAGCCCCGGCTCAGAGAGTTGCAACGCCGCGCTGGTTCGGGTGGTGGTCTCCAGCGTGACAGCCGCACCGAGTTGATCGGCTGCCGGCCTGGTCAACGTCGACAGTGGAAGGTCGACGCTGTCAAGGCTGCGTGGGAGGTCGCCCGCCTGCGCGCTGGCAACGTCTGCTCGCGTGGCCACGGAGCGGTACGCGGTAACCACAAGGGTGGCATCGGCTAGTGCTGCAAGGTCGACCGACAACGGAACCGAGAGCACGAACTCGACGACCCCGTCGGCGGCGACACCGTATGGAGCCTGCGAGACAAGACCCATCCGCGGAGCCAACGCAGCGACCGACCCGCTGGGTACCAGGCCGGCAGTGGTGGCGCACGTCAGCATCGCTGCGCAGGCGCTGAGGAGGCGCGTCGGGCGGCGCAGAATGGTCATCGCAGATCCAGCTCGTACACGCGCAGGCGCTCGCTCATTCGGCGAAAGCCGAGCTGTTCGTACAGTGCGAGCGCCGGGTAGTTATCGGTGGGGGTGTTGACCAGGACGCGTTGGACGCGCCACCGCGCCAGCCACTGCAGTGAATCCAGGACCAGCGCGAGGCCCAGCCCTGCGCGTTGCTGGGTCGGTGCGACAGCAAGGCGTTGCAAAAAGCCTTGCTTCGCGTCGCGGCCGCTGAGTGCGTAGGCGGCGAGCGGTGCGCCTGCGCCGCGGGCACGAAAGCGTGGGGTGGCCGCGCACACCTCCCCAATGGCCCGGGGTTCCAGCCCCCAGGCGCTGGTGAACGCAGCAACGTCAATGTCACTGGCGGCCATGTGTTGACTGGCAACCAGTCGCCGTGTCGCGACCGGTGGCGTCGTTCGGGCTGGTGTCGGCGTGGGGTGTCGAGGGTCGGTGTGCTCGAGTAACACCAACTCCTGGATGGAGTGGAACCCGGCTGTTTCGGCGCGCAGGCCCGCCGGCACCGCAAGCGCCGTAGTGCGCACAGTGGTGTAGCCCAGCTCGGTGAGGCGTTCGGTCCAGCGCAGCAGGTCGGCGAGGGTGGGGAGGCGTTGCTGATGGTAGAGCACTAGCTGCGCGGTGCGAGGTTGGAACGACCAGTGCTGCACGCGGCACGAGACCCCATTTCCGTGCAGCACCAGGGGTGCCGATGCCGGGCCGCGCGCCTCGACGGCGCTGCCTCGCGGCGTGCTGTTCGTGGGCCTGCTACTCACCGCCTTGACGGTAGCTGCTCGTCGGCCGTCAGGAACTTCGGTGCTGTGGCGCGGCCGATAGCGTCGCTGCTCGTGACCGTGTTGTTTGCCACTCATGCTGCCTATCTCGAGCACCTTGCAGGCCCACGCCATCCTGAGCGTCCCGAGCGGTTGCAGGCAGTGCTGGATGGCGTGCGGCTGGCCGGGCTGTCCGACGCGATGGTCCCGATTGAGCCGATGGCGGCCACTCCCGCCGAACTGGAACGGGTACACCCGACCGCGTACCTCGAACGCATTGAGCGCATCTGTGCGGCAGGCGGAGGTCGCCTGGATGCCGACACGTATGCCAGTGCCGGTTCGTGGACAGCGGCAGCGTTGGCTGCTGGCGCCGGGCTGACGGCGGTGCGCGCCTTACAGGAGGGCCGTGGTGACGCGGCTTTCTGCGCCGTGCGGCCGCCCGGCCATCACGCCACGCGTGACGAGTCGATGGGGTTCTGCTTCGTCAACAACGTTGCGGTTGCTGCGGCGGCCTTGGCCGACCAGGGTGAACGCGTCATGATTTTCGATTACGACGCGCACCACGGGAACGGCACGCAGGCGGTCTTCTATCACGATCCACGAGTGCTGTTCGTGAGCCTGCACCAATGGCCGCTGTACCCCGGTACTGGTCGTCATACCGAGGTGGGCGAGGGCCCGGCTCGCGGACGCACCCTCAATATTCCGCTGCCGCCCGGCGCCACTGGCGATGTGTACCTCACCGCCTTCGACCAGCTCGTTGCTCCAGTTGCCGATCGCTTCGCACCGACGTGGGTCATCGTGTCGGCAGGTTTCGACGCGCACCGCAACGACCCGATCACCGAGCTGGCACTCGCCGCCGGAGACTACGCGCCACTGACGCGGCGTGTGCTCTCGCTGGTTCCGGCGGGTCGACGCCTGGTGATGCTGGAGGGCGGCTACGACCTCGATGCGTTGTCATCCTCCTCTGCCACTGTGCTGCGCGAGATGGCCGGGGAGACTGGCGCCGCGATCGAGCCGACAACCAGCGGCGGTCCCGGCGCAGGAGCGGTGCGTCGGGCGTACGACTTCTGGGATCACGAAGGCCTCTTGGACGGCCAGTTGGACAGCCGGTCGTGATCCCGGAGCGCTTCCAGCCGGTGCTGGCCGAGCTGGCTCCACTCAGTGACCGCTTCCGCGCCGCCGGGTTTCGCCTGTACCTCGTTGGTGGCACCGTGCGCGACCTGTTGGCGGGTGAGGCCGGCGCCACCAGCGATGGCACCGCCGGCGAGCTGTACGACTTCGATGCAACGACCGACGCCCGCCCTGACGACATCAAGCGGCTGCTGCGCGGCTGGGCCGACGCGATTTGGACCCAGGGCGAACGCTTCGGGACCATCGGGGCCAAGAAGCACGGCCCGCATGGTGACCGCGTGTACGAGATCACGACTCATCGCGCAGACGCCTACCACGACGACTCGCGTAAGCCAGACGTCGAGTTCAGCGACCAGATCGAAGCCGATCTCTCTCGCCGCGACTTCACCATCAACGCGATGGCGCTGGAGCTGACCGCCGATTCGCCGACACTGGTCGACCCGTTCGGCGGTGCAGTCGACTTACTCACGCGCACCTTGCGCACGCCGCTGGCGCCAGAGATCAGCTTCAGTGACGACCCCTTGCGCATGTTGCGTGCAGCGCGCTTCATTGCCCGGCTGCAGGCCACGCCCGTCCCCGAGTTGGTGGAGGCCGTGAAGGCGATGAAGGGGCGAATGGAGATTGTGTCCGCGGAGCGCATACGCGATGAGCTGGACAAGCTGGTGACCCTGCCACATCCCACCGCCGGCCTGTGGTTCGCCATCGACACCGGGCTGGCCGACGAGTTCCTGCCAGAGCTGCCGATGATGCGTCTCGAGCAAGACCCAATCCACCGCCACAAGGACGTGCTGACCCACACCCTGGCAGTGATGGAGAACGTCCGTCCGCCCACCGAGCAGCCGCTTGGTAGCCCGGAATTCGACTTCCGTAGGACACGGCTCGCGGCGCTGTTCCACGACGTCGGCAAACCACGTACGCGCGGGTACCAAAAGGGCAAGGGCGTCACCTTTCACCATCACGACGCAGTGGGCGCTCGCATGACTCGCAAGCGGCTGGAAGCCCTGCGGTACAGCAACGACGACGTGAACGCGATCACCGAGTTGGTGGCGCTCCACCTGCGCTTCCATACGTACGCAATGGGCTGGACCGACTCCGCTGTGCGCCGCTACGTTCGCGACGCCGGCCCGTATCTGCAGGAACTGAACGTGCTCACCCGCTGCGACTGCACCACGCGCAACGAGAAGAAGGCCCTGGTGTTGTCGCGTCGAATGGACGATTTGGAGGCGCGAATCGCTGAACTAGCGATGCATGAGGAGCTGGCAGCGCTGCGTCCCGAGCTCAACGGCGCGCAGGTGATGGCC
>JAYVVY010000149.1:0-6011 GCA_043786575.1 Ilumatobacteraceae bacterium | reverse complement strand
TCGATGGGGCCGACGTCGGCCATCTGGTGCACGGCGGGCGTCAGCGGGATGTTGGCGCCGGCCATTGCAGCGATGCGCGGGCTCCACACGCCGCAGGCGACCACGACGTACTCGGCCTCGATGCGACCCTTGTCGGTGACGACGGCGCTGACCTTCGGGCCGCCCGGCGTGTCAATGGTCTCGACGTCGAGCACTTCGGTGTTCGCGAACACCTGCAGGCCCGCAGCCATGGCCTCTTCACGCATCTTGGTACCGGTGGCGAGCGAGTCGACCACGCTCACGCTGGCGGTGTAGTAGCCGCCGAGAAGGATCTCCTCGTTGATGAAGGGGACCATCTCCTTGATCTCGGCGGGGGTGACCAGGCTGGCCTCGATGCCCCATGCCTTGGCCGAGGTCATGCGGCGCTTGAACTCCTCGAGACGCTGCGGCTCACGAGCGACCTCGATGCCTCCGCAGGTGTTGTTGAGGCCGGCATCGACGTACTGCTGCTGGCTGTCCAGCGTGAGGAAAGCCATCTCCTTGTTGTGATCCGTGGGGAAGATGAAGTTGCTGGCGTGGCCGGTGCTGCCACCGGGGTTGGGCAATGGACCCTTGTCGATCTGCACCATGTCGGTCCAGCCCAGGCGGGCCAAGTGGCCGACCAGACAGTTACCGACAATGCCGGCGCCGATGATGACCACTTTGGCCGATGACGGAAATGCGTTGGACGCAGAATCGCTCACTGATGTCTCCCACTGTCTTGTTCAGAACGGTCAAAGATCGCGTCGACCACGATCCGGTGATATATCATCACCATATCACACAGGTAGCCCCCCGCACCGAGTCGCTCAGTGAGCAGGCGTACCGCGACATCCGCCGGATGATCGTGCAGCTGGAGCTTGCCCCTGGTGCCGTGATTCGCGAGGACGCATTGCAGTCCGCGCTCGAGTTGGGGCGCACTCCGATCCGTGAGGCGCTGCAGCGGTTGGTGCGCGATCAGTTCGTGACGGTCATCCCCCGGCGGGGCATGTACGTGAGCAGTATCGACGTCGGCGACCTCGCCGTACTCTACGAAACCCGCGCCATTCTCGAGCCGTACGCCATGCGCTTGGCCTGTGCCCGCGGCGACGAAGTGGTGTGGGACGAAATGGCCACGCTGCTCGAAATTGCGACGGGTTCGTCGTCGCCGGTGGAGCTACTGGAGATCGACCGTCAATGCCGCGAGCTGGTGTGGGCCGCGGCCGACAACCGCTTCCTCACCAACCAGCTGGACATGCTGTACGCGCACAGTGATCGCCTGTGGCACCTCTACCTCGGCGACGTCGCCGATCTCCACGACATGATCGCCGAACACCGCGAGATCCTGACAGCCCTTCGTGCGGACCATGCCGACCGCGCCGCCGAGTTGATCGAAGCCCACATGCGCCGCTTCGACGAACAAATCCGTAGCGCCGTCCGCCGGAGACTCGACTCCCCCCTCGCCGGCTGATGCGTCACTCTGCGGGACCACGCCATCTCGAGGTGTACCACGACGCAGGCTTCTTCTCCTGCTGCACCATTCGGTTGCGGTCAATCGTGCAGCACTTCAACGAATTCCGCGTGCTGCCGTATGTGGACAGCGGACAGCAGTTCCTGCAGTACAAGACGGAGGCAGAGTTGAAAGATGGTGTCGACGTGACGCCGTTGTTCTTCACCTGCACGACCGAGACCCGCACAACGAGCGCCGTCGAGTTCAACGTCGGCGGCGACGACGAACAGTTCAGCGACTACCGCCTCATCCGCTACGACGACCTCTCGTTCTTCGTGCGCCGCTACTTCAGTCCCTCGCCAGAAGTGCTGCGCCTCCAGAAGGCACTCACCGAGAAGTACTCCATCGACCCGAGCAGCACCGCCGTGGTGCTCTACCGGGGCGGCGACAAGCGCACGGAAACCGTGGTGCCAACCCACGACGACATGGTTGCCAAGGTACGAGACGTGCTGCGAGAGGCACCGGGGCACCGGTTGTTGGTGCAGAGCGATGAGCTGGCCTTCTGCGACCGGATGCTGGACGAGTTCGACCAATCGTTCACGATCGACGAAACGCCCAAGATCTCAAAGCTGAACTCTGCGGTTCAGTACGAGTTTCCCGCGGACGAACGCCAGGCGCACGCCCTCGCGTTCCTTGCGACGCTTCGAATCATCTCCGACTGCGAACAGATCGTGCTGAACAGCGGCAACGTTGCGCTGTGGGCATGCCTGTTCCGCGGCAACGCGGCACACGTGCATCAGAACCTGTTTCTCGCGCGATCCGGCGAGACCACCTGGCTCTGACAAGGCCGCGACCGCCAGTACGCGCCGTGCCCAAACCTTGATCGGTCGATACGTGGTCGCACTCGATTGTCATCAGATAGGCGCGCGGGTGGCGAGGCCGTGTGCCATCGCCGTCTCGAGGACGAGGCTTGCAGCGGCCAAGTCTTCGATGGCGTGGCCGGTGGATTTGTAGACGGTGATCGACGAATCGTTCTTGCGGCCTCTCGCGCGGCCACTGAGGATTTCGCCGAGTTCGACCATCGCAGCCGCGTCGTGACCTTGCAGTTCGTGTGCGCCTGCGGGCGGGGCGTTCAATGCTGCTCCACGCCACTCGACGATGACCACACCGTCGGATATCGCTGCATCCATCGTCGTGGCCGGGATCTCCGCTCCCCTGCCGACAGACGACACGTGGACACTCGCTCCCAGCCATTCGTGCTCGATGACCGTGCCCTCGGCGTCGGTGCACAGGCACACGACGTCGACGCCGCGAACCGCTTCCTCGAACGTCGCCACTGCGTGGCTGCCGGGGAACTGCGCAGAAAGGGCGACCGCGTTCGCTGTCGTTCGCGACGCGACCCGAATGTCAGTCCACGGTCGAATGCCCTGCAGGACTCGCATATGTTCGTGACCGAGGGCTCCGGCTCCGATCACCGCCACCGACGTCGCGTCGCGACGGGCGCCGAGGTCGACACCAATTGCCGCCGACAACGCCGTCCGCACTTCGGTGATCAGCGAGGCGTCCATCACCGCAACCGGCGAGCCGTTCGTCGGATCGAACAGCGCGATCAGACCCTGGTGCGAAGGGATACCCGAACCATGGTTGCCGGCGAACACCGTGACGGCCTTCAGGCCGAACCCGACTCCAGGCACGAACCCGGGCATTGCGGCCAGCAGTCCACCCGGAGCGAACGTCGCCATGCGCGGCGGCACCGAAGTCGCGCCATCACTGAACGCGATGAATGCCTGGGTCAGCCGCTCACGTAAGGCGCCGAGATCCAGGCACTGCGCCACATCCCCACGAGACAACACCAACAGCTCAGCCATCTGCAACCTCCATCGCTCGAGCGTGCGGCACCCTACGCCGCCCATGGGCGGTCTGCCATGCCCGATCGGTGGTGCTGGCCCGCCCATGGGCGGTGGACCGTGCCACGGATCTGCGTGCGTCGTCGACCGCTGATCGCCGACGGGCCCCGATATGTTCGGATCTGCGGCTCCCCCGAGATCAACAACGAAATCAGGGAGGCTGCCATGAACGCATGGCGCGCAATCGTCGACAAGTGGCTCGGCGGGCATCACGGAATCATCACCGCAGTCAAGCTCCGCGAACTCGGTTGCTCCGAACGAACGCTGCGACGAATGACCGCAGCAGGGGAGCTGGTGGCCGTCTATCCCGGTGTCTTTCGAAGCGGTCAGACACCGGACGGGTTGATGCCCCAACTCGTCGCTCTCTGCGACCGACATCCTGAAGCCTTGATTGCATGGACCACGGCTTCAAAACTCTGGGCCTGGAGGCGCATTGATGACGAGCGCACCCACATTCTCGTGCCGCACGGCTCGGCAGCCGCCCCGCCCGGAGTCATCGTTCATCGCTGTCGCAAGATCGATCCCGTCGACATCGTGCACCGTCCGGATGGGATTCGTGTGACGAGCCCTCCGCGAACTCTCTTCGACAGTGCCGAACTGTTGGGCCGGAGCGCAACTCGTTCCGTCCTGGAGCAGATTCTTCATGAACGAACGTGCACGCTCGAGACGGTGATCGATACCTACCTTCGACTGAGCCACCCACGGCGTCCTGGGTCAACTGTCCTCGGCGACGTTCTCAGCTCGCGACCGAAGTGGCGTGCAGTATTGCAATCCGACTTGGAGCATCGAGTGGACGAAGCGATACGTCACCACGGCATGACCACTCCCGTTGCTCAGTGTCCCGTCGCTCTGCCCTCAGGGGAGACGATTCATCTCGACTTCGGGTGGCCGCAGTGGAAGGTCGGCCTCGAAGTGGACGACCCGTCATGGCATGCCGGCGAGGCCGAGCGCCATCGCGACACCCACCGCGATCGTAAGGCAGGCACCGTTGGCTGGTTTGTTGCCCGCGTCACAAAGCTCGACGTCAACGGAGCATTGGACGAAGCGGTCGCCGACCTGGCTGCCATCATCGATCTTCGAAAGGTGGCATAGTCCGCCGCCCATGGGCGGTCAACCCTGCCAGATCGGTGGTGCTGGACCGCCCATGGGCGGGCGGCCATGCCAGATCGGTGGCGGCATAGTCTGCCGCCCATGGGCGGTCAACCCTGCCATATCGGTGGTGCTGGACCGCCCTTGGGCGGTGAAACGTGCCGTACCGGTCAGCGCCGAACGGTTTGCGCTGCCGGGAGCGGGTCTATAGGGGCAGGTTGCCGGTGGCGGTTCTTGTGCTGCCGTGGTCGCGGTAGGCGCTGATGGTGCGCTGGGCGATGCGCATCTGGTGGATCTCGTCGGCGCCGTCGGCGAAGCGCGCCCAACGTGCATGCTGGTACATGTGCGCCAGCGGCGTGTCGGTGCTGTAGCCCAGCGCGCCGTGCACCTGGATGCTGCGGTCGATGACGCGGCCCAACATGTTGGCGACGAAGTGCTTGGCCATGCTGACCTCGCTCTTGAAGTCGGCGCCGCTGTCGATCAGGTAGGCGGCGTGCAGCACCATCAGCTTGGACTGGTAGATCTCCATGCTGCTGTCGGCGATCATCCACTGGATGCCCTGCTTCTCGGCCAGCACGCTGCCGTGTGAGTACCGCACCAGCGACCGGTCGACCATCATGTCCAGCGCGGTCTCGGCCTGGCTGATCCAACGCATGCAGTGCGCCAGGCGGGCCGGCCCGAGGCGGTACTGACCCAACAGGTGGCCCTGCCCGCGCCCGCCCAACATGTTGGCGGCAGGGATACGCAGGTCTTCGATCACGATCTCGCTATGGCCCGACGAACCGTGCATCGTCTCCACCTCGCGTACGCGCTTCCAGCCTTCGCTGGGCAGGTCGATGATGAACGCGGTGTTGGCGGCTTGCGGCAGGTCCGGGTCGTCCTCGGTGCGGCACACCAGGATGGCGAACTTGGCGCGCTGCGCATTCGAAATGAACCACTTGTGACCGTTGGCCACCCACTCGTCGCCGTCCTGTACTGCGGTGGTCTGGATCAGCGTCGGGTCGCTACCGGCGACTTCCGGCTCGGTCATCGCGAAGCAACTCATCGCGGTGCCGTCGCACAACGGCTTGAGGTACTTCTCCTTCTGCTCGGGCGTGCCCCAATGGAGAAGCGTGTGCATGTTGCCTTCGTCGGGCGCCTGGCAGTTGAGCACCCACGGGCCCATGCTCGCCTTGGCGGCCTCGGCCTGCACCATGGCCAGCTGCACGTGGCCAAGGCCCATGCCGCCCCACTCCTTGGGCATGTGCGGCATCCACAGCCCGACCTCGAGCGCCTGCTTGCGCAGCCCGATCAGCTTGGTGACGTACTCGCCACGGTCGCCGTCGCGCAGCTTGTCCAGCTCGGCCTCGGCGGGCTTCACCACTTCGTTGATAAAGCCGCGAACCCTCAGTCGAATCTCTTCCAGTTCCGGGGTGAGCGTGAAATCAATGGCCATGCGCGTCACTGTAGGTTCCTGATATGCCTCAGGACTTGTTCGAGCTGACCGGGAGAGTTGCAATCGTGACGGGCGGGTCGCGAGGCCTCGGCCGCGAGATGGCGCTGGCCTTTGCCGAGCACGGCGCCGACGT
>JAYVVY010000148.1:0-3971 GCA_043786575.1 Ilumatobacteraceae bacterium | reverse complement strand
ACCGCGTGGTCTGGTGGCTACGGCGGCCACGGGGTCGTCGCCGCCAACCTCGGCGGCCGCACACTGGCAGACCTGATTCTGGACCGATCGTCCTCGTTGACCGACCTACCGTGGGTAGGCCACCGGTCACGCAACTGGGAGCCTGAGCCGCTGCGGTACCTGGCTTCCAAGGCCATCGTGTCGGTACTGGGCAGCGCCGATCGCGCAGAGGATGCACACGATCGGCGGGCACGCCGCAGTCGCCTGGTCGCCCCCTTTCTCATGGGTCACTAGCAGGACTCGAGGACTTGACTGAATTTTCAGTCAGTGTCAGACTGGTTCCATGACCCCTCCTCCCCCCGCCGCTACTCCCCTCGCCGCCGGGTACGCGATGCCCGGCGAGTTCGAACCGCACGCCGGCTGCCTCATGGCCTGGCCGACACGCGCTGAACTCTGGGGTGAAAGACTGAGCGACGCACAGCGCGACTACGCCGCTGTGGCCAATGCCATCGCCGACTTCGAACCGCTGCACATGGTGTGCGACCCCGGCGACGCCGCGCGGGTGCATCAGCTGTGCGGCGCGCGCGTCACCACCATTGAGATCCCCATCAACGACTCCTGGATTCGCGATAGCGGCCCAGCCTTCGTCCGTAATGCGGCTGGCACCGTTGCGGCTGTTGGCTTCGGGTTCAACGCGTGGGGCAACCGTTGGCATCCGCACGACGACGACGCCCGCCTTTCGCAGCGGCTCGCGCAGCACTTCGGCGTCCCGTTCTTCTCGGCGCCGTTCGTGCTGGAGGGCGGCTCGTTCTTCGTCGATGGCGAGGGCACCATCGTGACCACCGAGCAGTGTTTGCTGGACCCGAATCGCAACCCAAGCCTCAGTCGCGACCAGATCGAGCAGGGCTTGAAGGACTACCTCGGCGCCGAGCAGGTCGTCTGGCTGCCCTTCGGACACAGCCTCGACACCGGCCCTGCGGGCACCGACGGGCACGTGGACGGAGTGCTGCAGTACATCGCGCCAGGTCGAGTGTTACTGGAAGCCGTCGCCGATCCGTCGTCGCCGGAGCACGATCGCGGCCTCGCCAACCTGGCAGCGCTGCGAGCCACAACCGATGCGGCCGACCGAGAGTTCGAGATCGAAATCCTGGACCCGGGTGCGGACGCATTCGTCTCGTACGCGAATCACTACCTCGCCAACGGGGCGGTCATCGTGCCAGTGAGCGGTGATGAAGCCGACGAGTCTGCACTCACCACCTTGCGCCAACTGCACCCCGATCGCGTCGTGGTGGGCGTGCCCGGAGAGACCATCGCCTTCGGCGGCGGCGGGCCGCACTGCATCACCCAGCAGATTCCCACAGGGCTGTGAGCGTCGTTGATCGCCGTACGGCGCTGTTGGACGCTGCTGTCGCCGAGATTGCGCGTAGCGGCACCCGCGGGCTGCGAGTGGAGTCCGTGGCCAAGGCTGCTGGAGTTTCAACGGCGCTGATCTATCACCACTTCGCGGACCGCTCGACGCTGCTGCGCAACGCACTGGAACACATCGCGGCTCGTGCGGACAGCTACACACAGCCCCCTGAAGGAACCGGCCGGGAGATGGTCGTCGAGATGCTGCTCGGCGAGATCCACGACGAACCCGAGGTGCGCATCAACTCTGTCGGGTGGGGAGAGCTGCGCGGCGAGGCCATCTTCGACATCTCGCTACGCCCTTTGATCGCCAGCACGACTCAACGGTGGGCCGACGACGTCGCCACCTTCGTCCGCAACGGCCAGGCCGATGGATCTATCCGATCAGACTGCAACGCCGACGACCTTGGCGTGCAACTGACAGCCATGGTCGAGGGAATCAGTGCGCGGTGGCTCACCGCGCAGCTCACCACCGCTCACGCGCGCGCTCACCTCCGCGCCGTCATTGATGCACTCCTCGGGCCGCGCCCCTGACCGACACCCGCGCGAGGCGGCATACTGGCACCATGTCCAACGACGAAACCCCTCCAGCAACGACCGACGCAGACGGCACAACAGAAACGGATGAGGAGCTCGATCTTGTGAGCTTCGACCTCAACGACGACGGCAAGATCTCGCCACTCGAGGGCGCTCGACAAGAGATAGGTCTCGTCGACGCTCGCCTCGAAGAAATCGCCAAAGAGGGCGGGGTCAAGGGCAAGCTCGCCGACGCCGCCCACCACGTCCTTGACAAGCTCGACAACGACTGAGCACCGTCTCACGAGACGGCACTTCCTGTAGCCATGCGCGACAAGCGGCCGCCACCGCAACACATCGAGGTCGTCACCCTCGATGACGCCAGCTGGGGCAACGACAGCTCGTGGGATCACGACCCGGTTGGTAGCCCGTTCACCACTACCCCTTCACTCGGTCCGCCGCCTCGTCGCCGACGCCGTCTCATCGCTGCCGGGTTGGTCGCACTCGCACTCGTCGCCGTCGCTACCGGCGTGGCGCTATCGAACGACGATGATGATGATGTACGTCCGCCGGCGGCTTTGCCTGGGCACTTCATCATCGGCGCGGCCGACCTGCGCCCCTATTCGGCGGACATCGTCACACCGCTGCCAACGAACGCCCGCTTCACGCTGTTCGCCAACGGCAATCCCACAAATCCGTGGATTTCACTCCAGACGTACCGTCGCCGCAGCGATCCGGTCGAGGCGATGGATTCCTTTCGGCGAGAGGTCGACGGGCGCAATCTGATCACCCCCCGCAACGAGCGCTCGATGACCACCATCGTCATCGACCTCGGCGACGGCTGGGCCGCTGACGTGCGAGCCTTCAACGTCGAGGATCGCCAACTGGTCCGGTTCGCCAACTCGCTGAAGCGCGTTGACGGCGTTGAGGGCGACGTGCTGTTCGACGAGAGCATCCTCGTTGCCTACAGCCTGATGGCTACCCAGAAAGCCAACTGGGCCGAGGAGCTGCTGTATGGAACCGTGACCACCGAGATGAGTTCGGTCACACCTGACGGGGCAGCGATCACGCTGCGCGAATCCGTCGGGGACGTCGACACGCGGCCGGCCACGCTGCCCTACTTCACGACCGGCCACGTCGAAGGCTCCGACGGATACACCGCGGGCACACTGCTTGCCAACGGCGACGCAATCGTCACGTGGTCCATCGCAGGTCGACTGCTCAGCCTGACCGGCCGGGTACCAACGAGCGAGTTGCTGGCTATCAGCCGCACCGTGCGTGTAGCCGACGATTCCGAGTGGCGACAGCTGGTCTATGGGCTTCACCCGGACTACCGGGTGGGCCAGTTCGCCGAAGCCGGATCCGGCACAGGAGATGACGGTTCGCGATGGAGTAGCGGTGTTCAGTTGGCGGCACGCGGTGGCCGCACCGAGTACCTGTGGTGGTGGACGCGGCCGGGCTCTGCGACATCCGCGTCGACACCCACCGGTACCGACCTGGCGGCCGACTCCGGCAATCAGACCGTCGTCGTCGGCAATTCCACCTACGTGTTTGTGTGGGTGGTCGCGGACAGCGACGCCACAGTCGCGACGGTGCGCGCCGCGAACGGCAGCATCGTGACGCTGCAGCTGCGAACGCTGTTTGCAGATGTCCCAGTTCGGCTGGCTACAACGCGAATCGATGTGCCTGGGCCCGTAGAGGTATCGACCGCCTGACGCCAACTACGCGACAGTGTCAGAAACGACGGTCGTTGGTCTTCTTCTTCGGCGGCGGCGTGAACGGCGCGGCCAACAGTGCTTCGAACTGAGCATCGTCAGGCTGCTTGGGCTCGTTGAGCCGCTGCAGGTACACCTTCAAGGCCGCACGGCCCGAGGTGACCCAGTCGCCCTTGGCCCCGACAGAGCGAGCAAGCGCATCCTTGGCCTTGGCTACTCGGTCCTTGCGCGTCGCCTTCTCCTCTTCGGAGATTGCTCGCTTGGGCTTGTCGGCCGCTGCGGCGGCGCGACGGGCTTCAACTTCCTGGAGCGGGGTGAGCTTGGGGCCGGTTGCCATGGAACTATTCCTTCAGG
>JAYVVY010000147.1:0-4367 GCA_043786575.1 Ilumatobacteraceae bacterium | reverse complement strand
GCAGCCGGGTCGACGCACACGAACTCGCCGGTGTCCACGCCGTGGCGAATGACGCGCTCGGCCAGGCCCGCCGACTGTGCATCCAGTTCCTGGCTGATCTTGCGCATCATCGGGTTCCGAAGTGCTTCGCCCCAGCCGTCGATCCACAGCATCCACTCCACATCGCCACTGCCTTCGGGCACGTAGTTGTGAATGACCCGATCCAGCTGGGCAACAGCATTCGGCGCGGCTTCGATCTCCGCCTCCATCTCCGCGACGTCCTTGCGGGCGTAGTGCGCGAAGGCCTCGGCGAGCAGCTGCTCTTTGGAATCGAAGTGATAGTGGATCAGGCTGCTGGAAACCTCCAGCCGTTTGGCCACATCGGCAATACGAGTCGCAGCGAAACCGCGCTCGATCACCACCTCGCAGGTGGTCTCAAGGATTTCGGCGCGACGCTCGGCGACGGTGGGCTTCTTCACTTCGCGCACGATACCGGCGCCGCCCGTCGCTGAACGCCATGATCTGTGGATGGAACTTGACGATGTGAAGGTGAAGGGCAGCGCGCTCAGCCCATGGGCGCATATGGCGACGGTCGGAGCCGACGGTAGCCCCGACGTTGTGCCGGTGCACCCGTGCTGGGTGGGCGACGTGCTGTGGGTGATGTGCGGCGAAACGTCGGTCAAGGTGCGCAACCTGCACGCCAACCCAAACGTGGCGTTGCACTGGCAGGTCGCCGCGAAGGGCGACGGCCTGGAGGTCTGGGGCACGGCCACCGTGCATGCGGACGTGGAGACGAAGCATCGGTTGTGGAACGCGTTCGACTACGACCTCGATGCGTTCGCCCCGGGCGGCCCCGACAACTCTCCGGGCACGGCCTTCGTTGCCATCACTCCGCAGCGGGCGCTCTGGCTGGACACATACGGGATGGGTGGCAGCGAGCGCTGGACCGCCTCGTGACGCGCCTGACGGAGCTGTCGCGTTCGGTGGTTGGCCGACGAGTGATCGTGACCGGAGCCGGCTCGGGGATGGGCCGCGCAACTGCCCACCTCTTCGCCGACGAGGGCGCCCGTGTCGCCGTTGTCGACATCGATGGTGAAGCTGTGGAGGCCGTGGTCGACGAGATCCGAACCGCCCACGGCGTCGACGCCGCAGTCGGGTTTGTGGTCGACGTCGCTGACCACGGTGCCTTGAAGTGGATGGTCGCTGGCGTGCTGGACACGCTCGGTGGCATCGATGTACTGATCAACAACGCGGGCATCTCGCTCATCAACTCGGCCTTCATGGAGGAGGCGGAGTACGAGTTCAACTGGGCGCGCACGCTGGAGGTCAACCTCACCTCCCACTCGCGCCTGATTCGGCTGTGCCTCCCGTTCCTGCGGGCGGCAGACGGTGGTGGGCGAGTGGTCAACATTGCGTCCACGGAAGCCATTGTGACCACGGCTGGGCTGGCCGCCTATGCGGCCACAAAGGCCGGTGTCGTGGGGTTGACGAGGAGCTTCGCCGTTGAGTTGGGCCGAGTTGGCATCACGGTCAACTGTGTGTGCCCTGGCCCCATCAACACCGGCATGACGGCCGGTATCCCCGATGAGGCGAAGGAGACCTACGCCAAGCGTCGGGTGCCGCTGCGGCGCTACGGCGCGCCCGAGGAGGTGGCCCACATGACGCTCAGTCTGTGCCTGCCCGCCAGCAGCTTCGTGAACGGCGCGATCGTCCCCGTTGACGGCGGCATGACCATCCGCCACACCTGATTGGTCCAGTCAGGGCGTGTAGCCGTCGAGAATGCCGGTCAATCCGGTGGGGTGGGGGCCGATTGCCAGCTGCTCGAGAACGCCGATGCCGTGCTCGATGGTGCCGTCCGCCATTGTCAGCGTGGCGTCGCACAACGCTTGCACGTGCACGTGTTCGCGGGACAGTTGGTTCTCCACTGGCAACCGCAGGCGCTCGCCGGCCGTCACCGATTCGCCCTTCCAATACCCATGGCCGAACTCAGGGTGGCCGTAGCCGATGCCGCGCATCTGGAACTCGAAGCGTGGCTGCAGCTTGACGGTGTGGCGGGCGCCGTCCCAATCAATCAGGTCGTACTCGAAGGAGTCCGCGAACCGGGTACCGGGTCGCCACTCCACTCGCCACTCCACCGAGCGCATCATGTGGGGGGCCTCGCCCAGTCGGGAGATGGCGCCGGTCTCGTGCCAGCGACGGCCATCGCCGTATTCGTTGACATCGAAATGGGTGGACAGCGACGGGAAGTTCACGGGCGCCCACAGCCAGAAGAACTGCGGTACCTGGACGGGAGCACCAGCGGGCTGCGGCTCACCGACGGGACGAATGCCCCATGACCGATCTCGCGAACCCCACACATCGTTGGGTGCAATCTCGTGGCGCACGCCGTCAACTTCCAACCAACCTGTCCAGGCGCCGAACTGAGTGAGGCGGGTGTAATCGAAAAACGTGCGCATGCCCACTCGCTCGAAGAAGTGTGCTTCCTCGATCGCGTCGGAACGCCCGTCGAACGTCAGCTCTGCACGCAGTCCCTGCTCCGGCGCCTCAACTGTGACACGTAGCGTCTGCAGCGGCAGCAACACATCGACGACGATCGGCCCCAGCGTCGTGGCATCGCGCCTGTCGAGTGGCGCTCGCTGGCTGTGGAACACGCTGTGCTGCACGCCGTCCTTGACCACGCAGAACGCAGCATCAGCGACATGCCGATTGGGGTACAGGCCCATGGCCGCGCCGAAGTACAGGCCACCGTCGCGTGAATACCCGTTGAAGAAGTAGCGGTCGTACTGGTTGAGGTCGCCGGTAGCACTGTGGGCCACCGGCACCGAGGCCTGATGAATGGGGAAGTCGTCAAAGCTGGTCAGCACGCAGGGAACCGTAGTGACCTCGGTCGCTCCTCATCGCACGCTGGCGCCCCGCTGGGTGGATGCCCGTAGCCTGAGCGACATGTCACGACTGCAAGCGAGTTGGCGTCGGGTTCGGGCGGAAGGGTTCACGCCGTCGGAGTTCCGCTCCATCTGCGTTGCCGCACTGGTGCTACTGGGCGCAATCGTGGTCACCGGGGGTCTGGTGCGGCTGACAGGGTCCGGCCTGGGATGCAACGATTGGCCGAACTGCAACAACACGAAGATCGTCGACGTCTCCACGAAGCACGCAGCCATCGAGCAGATCAACCGGCTGTTCACGTTCCTGGTGTCGATCGGCGTTGCGCTTGCCGCGCTCGCAGCCTGGTTCCGCCGCCCCCGGCGACGCGATCTGCTCCTGTTCAGCCTAGTGATGCTGGTGGGCGTGCCGGCCCAGGGTGTGGTCGGCGCGGTGGTCGTGTGGAGCAAGCTGCACCCCGCTCTGGTGCAGGTGCACTTCGTGCTGTCGATGGTGCTGGTCTGGGCAGCAGTGATGATGCTGGTTCGCTCACGCGAGCCAGACAATGGTCGCCGCGTCAGCGCCGTCGTGCCGCGAATCCGTCGTCGGGTGCGTCTGCTCGCAGCGTGGACGACCTTGGCCGTGCTCGCCGGCACAGTGGTCACCGGAACGGGGCCACATGCCGGCAAAACCCTAAAGGACGCGGCGGGCAACTGCATCGTCACCGACGAGGCCGCCAAGCGGTTCTTCGGCAAGGAGTGCGAGATCAACGGCAATGCGCTGGTGTGGGTGACACGCGTCCACGGCACCATTGTTTGGATCACGGTGGCCATCGCGTTCACCCTGCTGTGGCACCTTCGGCGATTGCGTCACGATCGGGAAGTGTTGGACGCGCCCCTGACCGCATGGTTGCTGACCGCGATCGTGCAGGGGGCTATCGGCTACGTGCAGTACTCGAACGGTTTGCCGGTGGGCTTGGTGGCCTTACACCTGGCCGGTGCAACGGTGCTGGTCGGCTGCACCGCATGGCTGTGGGCCAGCACGACCAAAGTGTCAGTGTCAGCTGCCCAAGCTCTGGACGAACTGGCCGAGCTTGTTGATCAGCGCCGCGAAGAAGTGCCCGATTGAGCCGATGAAGTTGACGGTCCAGTCGGCGGAGCCAGACGGGTCTTGCCAGAGCTTGATCGCAAAGAACGCCACCAGCAGATACATCGCGATACGAAGGGCAGCCTTCGCTTGATTGAGAATCATTGCCATGGGGTGGTACCTCCGGAATAGCCGAGCTCAGCTCGGTAGGTTTCCACCCGTCTGAAAGGATACCTCGGCGGCACGCGCGAGCCAGGGATTACAGCAGTTGGGCCAGTTCGGTGATGCAAGCGCGGAACTCGTCGACGGTGCCATGGATGATCTCGCGCACTGGCACGACCGACTGAATGCGGCCGGCGACCTGCCCGGTGAGAGCGATGGACGCCTCCATGTCGCCACCGAAATAGAGATCGAGGGCGCTGCTCATCTCGCTCATCTCCACA
>JAYVVY010000146.1:0-3853 GCA_043786575.1 Ilumatobacteraceae bacterium | reverse complement strand
GCGCTCATGTTGCCTTCGAGCACGTTCAACAACTGCGGCAACTCGTCGAGGCTCGACGCCCGCAGCCAACGGCCCACCCGCGTGATGCGAGGGTCGTCGGCAGGCAGCTTGAACGCAACCGCCTCAAAGGCGGCCCACTGTTGCGGATCCGACCTGATCTCGACGTCGGTGCCCACGCGCATCGTCCGGAACTTGTACATCGTGAACGGAACACCTCCGGCGCCCATGCGCTCCTGCTTGTACAGCACCGGCCCCCGACTCGTGCCCTTCACCAGGACCGCCACGACCAACACAACCGGGAAAGCAACCACGGCAAGCGTCAGCGCAGCAACCACGTCGAGCATCCGACTCACCACCGATTCCACCGAAGACCAATGCACCGATACCTCGTCGACATCGGCCGCAGCAGGCGGTATCGAAGCATTCTGGGCCCGCATGGGCGCCGACACTATCGAACTCGACGACACGCTCTGACTCAGACGACGTTCGCGAAGCGCCGTCTCCACACGGGTACTGTTCGTCCATCGCCTCCGCCCGCGCCGCCCTCGGCAGGTTGACCGCCGACCGCCCCATCAGTCTGCTGTTTGTGCTCGTCGGGGCGGCGACCGCCAGCTGGGACGTGGTCGGCGTCGACATCGCCGGCCGCACACTCAAGCTCACCACCCTCGCGTTCCTCATCGGAGCAGCGCTCCGGATCCTCGGCGATCGCTCGGTGCTGCGCTGGTCGAGCACG
The DNA here is from genome assembly GCA_043786575.1 of Ilumatobacteraceae bacterium. Lineage (GTDB taxonomy): Bacteria > Actinomycetota > Acidimicrobiia > Acidimicrobiales > Ilumatobacteraceae > UBA668. The sequence goes on along the minus strand of JAYVVY010000146.1, from coordinate 3,120 downwards.
CCGGCGAGCTACCGCGTCGCGATCGCACTCGCTGCGGTGCTGCTGACGTGGATGCTGATCCGTTCTCTGTTCACGCCCGGCATCGTCGGATCGTTCGGGGGGTTCGCGTCCCAGCTGATCCCGGCCGCCGCACCGTTCATCGCTGTCATCTGGCATCACAGGCACACCGGCGTCATCGTGCGAACGTTCGTATACGGCATGGCTGCCAGCAGCGTGCTCGCCGTGTACGAGTTCGTCGCTCGGCGCAGCGGCTGGTTCTGGTTCACCGACTACGACGGCAGCATCGGCGACAGGCCCCGATCGGCGAGCTTCGCCTTCGAAGCCGCCTACTTCGCCGCCCCAGCCGTGGCGGCGCTGTTCATCGCGACCTTCTGGTGGCGACGAGGGACCGTTCAAGCCGTTCTCATCGCGGTGCTCGGTGTCGGGATCGCGCTCGCCGACGCCCGAATCGTCGCCGTCCAGGTCGTCGTCGCCATCGTCGTCCTCGCGGTGCTCGCGCTCGTCATGCGGGGTGCCCATCGCGCCAGAATCTTCCGTTCCCTGGCCGTCATGGCAGTCGTCGGCATCGCCGTCGTCGCCCTCGCTTGGGCGGTCGCACCCACCACCGTCGAACGGGTCGGCGATCGTATCGGATCGATCTTCGACCCCGCAGAGGCAACGTCGAATTCGCCGCGACTCGAACAGAACCGCATGGTCATCAAAGTCATCAGGGCCCACCCGATTTTCGGCGTCGGCCCAGGACAGCTCGGCGCCGCATTCAAAGCGCGCGGCTACGTCAAGAAGCCCGTCGATGCACTTGACGAGGCGAGGTTCGTCACCAACAACATCTGGACCCAGACGCTCATCGACGGAGGCATCATCGCGCTCGTCCTGCAGATTTCGTTCCTCATCGCCATCGGTGCCCGCACCCGACGAGACCTGAGCGTCGAAGAGGCCGCCGTGTTCGCCGCGTGGGCAAGTCTCGTGTTCGCCGCCGGTCTCACCGTGAGCAACTTCTGGGACACCGAACCATGGCTGCTGCTGGCCTGCTACGTCGCGCTCACCGGCTACTCGAACCCAACACGTCGCGCATCCGACGACGAAACACCTCCGTCGAAAACGTCGACGCCCACGCCCGGCGAGCCGACGCTGACCCCGGATCACGGAAACCCGTGAGGGCTGCCGCCCACTCGTCGACGCCGACTGACTCGACCAACACTCCGGACATCGCTGGGTCGACAGTCTCCATCGCCCCGCCGGCGGCCTGGGCGATCACCGGTGTGCCGCACGCCTGAGCCTCCACCAGCATCATTCCGAAGTCCTCGACTCCGACGTGGAGCACCGCCCGCGCCTGCTGCATCATCGCCACCAACTCCTCGTCGGACGGCGACTCGACGAACCGCACACTAGGTCCGGCCAACGACGTCAATCGAGCGAACTCCGGCCCCCGACCTGCAACCACGAGGGGAACGTCGGCCAGAGTGGCCGCCCGCACCGCAACGTCGGCTCGCTTGTAGGCCACCATCCGTCCCGCCACCAGGAACTCATTCGTGCGGGGCGCCTCCGACAGACTGAATCGTTCGAGCTGAATCGGCGGGTGAACGACCGTCGCCACCCGCCCGTAGGCCCGCTCGATCCGGCCCGCAACAAACCAGGAGTTGGCGACGTACACATCGACTCGTGCCGACATGCGGCGATCCCACGATCGCAGCACTGCAGCCCCCGGCCGCAAAGTCGGTCGCAGAACGACCGGCAACCGTCCCCGTTCCAGACGCCACTCCCACCCGTAGCGCACCGGCGTGTGGCAGTAACAGAACCGGCGGCCCTGTACCGGGAGCGAATTGACGAGCGCATGCGAACTCGTCACGAGCGTGTCGACACCCGCCAAGCGCAGGCTCCCCCAGATGATCGGCATCAACGGCAACACCAGATGTACGCGATCGCCGGACCCTGCCCACCGCGCCACCCGGCTCTGGTGCACCGGCACCGAGATCCCGAGCGCGTCGATCACCCCGGGAGCGGCCCAAAGGGTGAAGACCGCCGACGCATCGGCCACGTGGATGAGCTGGGCGGCAACCTTGTCCGACCCAGTCGCCGCCGTCATCCACTCGTGGGCAACCACCGTCGCACCGACGAACGAGCCGGGATCAACCGTCGGCCACCACCACCGCATCCACCACGATGTCCACCACGATCTCAGCCGCCCGCGGGCGAGCACCTGCCCTCGACCCGAGACGCCCCGCTCACCTTTCATGACTCTGCATGCTGCCACAGGTCCCTGAACGCGGGCGCAGCTCCCTGCTCGGCTGCTCTCCATGCTTGGCCTCGCAGTAGATGGCACACTGGTGCACCATGACCTCCCAGGGCTCCACCGTCGACGTCTCCGCAACAGAGCCGAGCGACTCCTTGCGAGCTGCACTGCGCTACGTCGCCGACATCCACGGTTCCATCCGCCGACCGTTGACCCTGATCGTCATCACTGGAGCGGTGGCCGGCGTCGTCGAGGCTGGCGCGCTCATTGCCTTCGTCCGTGCCATCGTCACGATCACCTCCGAGGGCACCGAGACCGACCCTGACATTGCGGGCATCTCCATAGACGCCTCGCCCGGCACAATGCTCGCCTTCGCCATCGTCCTCGCGACCATCGCTGCGGCACTTCACGTCGTGCTCGCCCGCGCCTCGGTACGGCTCGGCGAACAGGTCGCCGTCAACAGTCGTCGGCACCTGGTCGAGGGGTTCCTCGACGCCCAATGGGCCTACGTCGCCCGCTACCGCGACGGCCGCCTACAGGAGGCCGTGTCGGTGCTCGCGGGCAACGCGTCACGGGCCACCGCCCATCTCGCGCTCGGGATCAGTTCATTCGTCATTATCGCCGCGCTCGGCATCGCCGCCACCGCTGCCAGCCCAATGGTCACACTGACACTCCTGGCCATTCCGGTCGTGCTGTTCCTGCTGGCCCGCCCCCAGCTCCGTCGCCTTCGACAGCGCTCGACCGACAACGTCAGCGGGGCGATGGATCTGGCAGCAGCAACCGCACTCACTGCCAACCTCGCCCTCGAGTACCGCACCACCGGAACGCAACGCCAGCAAGCCGACCGGCTGCTGGCCGTCATCGACGCCCACTCCGCCGACGTCCTACGC
>JAYVVY010000145.1:0-3262 GCA_043786575.1 Ilumatobacteraceae bacterium | reverse complement strand
GTCCGAGACCGTTGTGATGTTCCCCATGGCGGCGCAGAGTAGCGCCCCATCGCCGTCTTAGCGAACGCTGTAGCCGAGCCCGAAACTGCGCACCGCGCGAGCGAAGATATTCGGCTCCACGTCTGGTTCGCTGACCACGCGCAGGTCCGTGATGCGCTGCGAGAGCTGCCCGAACACCGCCTGCAGCGTGGCGCGGGCAACGTGAGTTCCGACGCACAGGTGTGTGCCGAACCCGAAGGCGATCTGCGGGTTCGGGCTGCGGCGAATGTCGAACGTGAACGGGTCGGTGAAAACTGCCTCGTCGCGGTTGGCTGAGGGATAGAGCATGATGATCCGGTCGCCGCGACCGATGGCCTGGGCCCCCACTTCTGCGTCGGCACCGGCACGGCGGAACATGTTGTTGAGCGGGGTGACCCAACGCAGGATCTCCTCCACGGCGGCCGGAACGAGTGATGGGTCCGCGGCCATTGCCTCCCACTGATTGGGATGATCGACAAAGGCACGCAGGCCGTGGCTGATGGCCGTGCGGGTGGTCTCCGCTCCGCCACTGATGAACAAGCCGACCTCGTGCACAATCGCGGCCGGCGGCAGCGGCTGGTCGTCGATCTTGGCGTGCACCCACGTGCTGATCAAGTCGTTCGCCGGGCAGCCAGCACGCTCCTGCGCGATGGGTACCAGGGCACCTACGAACTCCATGTTGGCGTCGATGAACTCGGTGAAGGTGGCGCCGTCGCGCTCGCGCATGTCGATGCGCATCAGCCGTTCGCTCCAGCTTTTCATCTCCGGCCACATCGTCACGGGGAAGCCCAGCAGCTGGCAGGTCAGTCGAGCCGGGAGTTGACCGGAGATCGCGTTGACGACTTCCATCTCGTCGCTGGCGAGTGCTTCGTCGATCAAGGCCATCGTCATCGCATCAATCGCCGGCTTGCGCGCGGCAGTGGCGGCGCCCGTGAGGTCGCCCTGCACCAGCATCCGCTGCTGACGATGGCGCGGGTCGTCTTGCGCAATCATGTTGACCTCATCTGGCGCCCAGATGGCGCGATAGCCCTGGCCGCTGAGGAACACGGAGCTGCGGCGCTCCACCTCCTGCAAGTCGGCGTGGCGGGTGATGCCCCAGAGCCCGTTGCGCTGGTCGCGATACACCGGCTCGTTGGCGCGCATCCACGTAAACGCACCGTGCATCCGTTCCGCATCTTGATAGAACGTCGGGTCCAACAGGTCGACGGTAGGTCTGTCGATGGAGGGCAGTTCGTCGGTCGCGGTCATAGGGCTGGGATAACACACCAAGGCCGTCGCGACGCCATCGGGCATGATGGATGCATGCCGCCCCAACCCGTCGTCATCGTTGAGGACTTGCGCAAGGTCTTCAAGGTGCCTGTACGCGAGGCCGGGCTGAAGTCGTCGTTGACGAGCCTGTTCCATCGCGAGACACGCGATGTCGCAGCTGTCGATGGGGTCACCTTCAGCATCGAACCGGGCGAGGTGGTCGGGTTCCTCGGGCCGAACGGTGCTGGCAAGACCACCACCTTGAAGATGCTGTCCGGGTTGCTGCACCCCACAAGCGGCCGCTGCTCAGTGCTGGGTTACGAGCCACGCACACGGCCCGCGGGCCTGTTACGTCAGATCACCCTGGTGATGGGCAATCGCAACCAACTGCAGTGGGACCTACCGGCCATGGACTCGTTCGAACTGAACCGCGCCATTTACCGCATCCCGCGCAACGACTTCGAGCAGCTGCGCGACGAGTTGATCGAGCTGCTCGACCTGGGCGACCTGGTTCGAAAGCCAGTGCGAAATCTCTCGCTGGGCGAGCGGATGAAGATGGAAATTGCCGGCTCGCTGCTGCACCGGCCAAAGGTCCTGTTCCTTGACGAGCCGACCATCGGCCTGGACATCACGATGCAGAAACGCATCCGCAGCTTCGTCGCCGAGTACAACCAGCGCAGCGGCGCCACCGTCATGTTGACCAGTCACTACATGGCCGACGTACAGGCTTTGTGTAAGCGAGTGATCGTCATCCACCACGGTCGGCTGTTGTTCGACGGTGAGTTGGCCTCGCTAGCTGACCGCTACTCGCTCGATAAGACCGTGACGGCCCGCCTCGCAGACGGCACCGAGATCAAGGTCAATGCGCCACGCGGCGACATCGCCTCGGCAACCGGCAAACTGCTTGCCGAACATGAGGTTGTCGATCTGACAATCGAAGACGCTCCCATCGAGGACGTGATCGAACGGCTCTTCGCATCCGACGAGTCGACATGACTGAGCCCGCCGTGGTGACAGCCGAGCCCGCCGGCGACAGCAGAGCGCGAGCGATGGCATCGATGTACCTGACACTGATGCGTACATCGATCATCGGCCAGTTCCAGTACCGCGCCGCCGCCTACTTCTACATGATCGGCATGGTCGTGGAGCCGGTCATCTACCTGGTCGTGTGGAGCACAATCGCCCGCAGCCATGGCGGGTCGATCGAGGGTTTCACGCCGGGCACGTTCGCCGCGTACTACATCGTGTGGATGCTGGTCCGCAACGTCAACATCGTGTTCACACCGTTCGGCTGGGAGGAACGGATCAAGGACGGCAACTTCGCCTCCCAACTCCTCAAACCGGTGCACCCCATCCACTACGACCTCGGTGGGTTTGCCGGCGGCAAGATCGTCGTCATCATCCTCTGGCTGCCAATCGCGCTCGCCTTGTCACTGGTGTTTCACCCGACGCTCAGCCCCACCGTGCTGCAGTGCGTCGTGTTCTTCTTCGCCATTTGGGGCGCGTACCTCATCCGCTCGCTCGTGCTGTGGGCACTGGGCCTGATCACGTTCTGGACCACGCGAGTCAGCGCCATCTATGAGGCCTACTTCCTTGCTGAACTGCTGCTCTCGGGCCGACTGGTTCCGATGCAGCTGATGCCGCAGTGGGCGCAACGGCTCTCGTGGTTCTTCCCATTCCGATGGACGTTCGCATTCCCCATCACAGCACTCACCGGGCCAATTACGCAGCAACAGTTGTGGCAGGGGCTGGCCATGCAGTTGCTATGGATCGGCATCGGCACGCTGCTCGTGTCGCTCGTATGGCGGCGTGCTGTTGCTCGCTTCAGTTCGGTGGGTGGCTGATGAGCCGCCGCGATCGCGAACGAACCGGAGGCTTTCGGCTGGCGCTCACGTTCCTGCGCGTGGGGGTGATGAACGAGGTGCAGTACCGCGCCAACTTCTTCATCCAACTCGTGCAATCCCTGCTCACCATTGCCACTGGCCTCACCGCGCTG